>CANQCH010000116.1 GCA_947589165.1 uncultured Bacilli bacterium | reverse complement strand
CAACTATAAATTTATAAAAAAACTAGATTTTATCTAGCATAATTCACTTTTTTTATTTAAAACTGTCAAAGTAGGGTATTAAAGAGGCATTAGAAGACTATTTAAAAACTAAATAAGAGAAAGAAAAAAATTTTTTCTCTTTTTCTTTTCGGAATAAATTCCCAAAAAACTTAAGTAGTGTTATAATTAAACAAAGGAGTCAATATGATAGATATTAAATTAATTAGAGAAAATAGCGATTTAGTCAAAGAAAATATTAAGAAAAAGTTTCAAGATGATAAACTATTTTTAGTTGATGAAGTTTATGATTTAGACAAAACTTATCGGAAATGTAAAACGGAAGCCGATGAACTTCGCGCGCGGCGGAATGAATTTAGTGATAAAATTGGCGAACTAGTTCGCGAAGGTAAAAAAGAAGTTATTGCGGAAGTCAAAAAAGAAGTTAATGCCATTAGTGATAAAATTAAGGAATTAGAAGCTAAAGAAGAAGATTTAGCCGGAGAAATTAAAAAAAGAATGATGGTAATCCCTAATATAATTGACGAAAGTGTGCCCATTGGGAAGGATGATACCGAAAATGTGGAAATTGAAAAATTTGGTGAACCTATCGTTCCCGATTACGAAATTCCCTATCATGCCGATATTTGTGAAGCCTTGGGTGGTTTAGATAAAGATAGTGCTGGGAGAACAAGTGGCAATGGTTTTTATTATTTAATGGGCGATATTGCCCGGTTACATTCCGCTTTACTTTCTTATGCGCGCGATTTTATGATTGATAAAGGTTTTACATATTGTATTCCACCGTTTATGATTCATGGTGATGTGGTAAATGGCGTTATGTCATTTAGTGAAATGGAAGCCATGATGTATAAAATTGAAGGGGAAGATTTATATTTAATTGGCACCAGTGAACACTCTATGATTGGGCGTTTTAAAGATCAAATAGTTAAAGAAAGTGATTTACCAATTTGTTTAACGAGTTATTCGCCATGCTTTCGAAAAGAAGGTGGAGCCCATGGCCTAGAAGAAAGAGGTTTATATCGGGTTCATCAATTTGAAAAACAAGAAATGGTCGTATTGTGTAAAATGGAAGATGCTTTTACTTGGTACAATAAAATGTGGCAATATACTGTCGATTTCTTCCGCAGTTTAGATATTCCCGTACGCACTTTAGAATGTTGTAGTGGCGATTTAGCCGATTTAAAAGTTAAATCTTGTGATGTGGAAGCTTGGAGCCCTCGCCAACAAAAATATTTTGAAGTTGGTTCTTGTTCCACTTTAGGCGATGCCCAAGCGCGTCGGTTAAGTATTAGAGCCAAGGGCGAAAACGGCAATTACTTAGTTGCCACTTTAAATAATACCGTTTTAGCATCCCCAAGAGGACTAATTGCCTTAATTGAAAACAATTATGAAGCAGATGGTTCCATTAGGATTCCTAAAGCTTTACAACCATATATGGGGGGCAAAAAGAAAATAAGCAAAACTAAATAATTGTTGAAAAAAAGTTAAATTATATAGATTAATTTAACTTTTTTATTGGCTTTCATTATGATAAAGTTTTTGATACGCCGCAGATTTTTTGATTAGTTCTTGATGCGTTCCTTTAGCGACAACCAAGCCATTATCAATTACATAGATAATATCGGCATCGACAATCGTAGATAATCGGTGTGCAACAATTAAAACGGTATGATCAACCACTAATTCATCAATGACTTTTTTTATATAAGTTTGGGATTCATTATCTAAAGCACTCGTTGCTTCATCAAAAAGAATAATTTTACTTTTTTTAGCTAAAGCGCGGGCAATTGCTAACCGTTGTTTTTGACCACCAGATAAATTAACTCCGCCTTCTCCCAAAATCGTGTTATATTTTTTCGGTAAACTCATAATATATTCATCAATATAAGCTAATTTACAAAATTGTCTAATTTCTTTTAAAGTAAAATGAGGATTTAAAAGTAAAAAATTTTCTTTGATGGTTTTATTAAATAAAAAAGGATCTTGGCGAATAATGGCCATATTTTGTCGCAAACTATCTTCGGTTAGTTCTTTAATATTTACGCCATCAATCGTAATACTACCAGCTTGGGTATCGAATACGCGTGTTAAAAGATTAAATATCGTTGTTTTTCCTTGACCACTTTTTCCGACAATACCAATTTTTTGATGGGGTAGGAAGGTAGCATTAAAATCTTTTAAGACAGCTTGTTCTTTAGGATAATTAAAAGTGACATTTTGAAATTCAATAATACCTTCACAATTAGTTAGTTTTTGGTTACCAAATTTAACATCGGCGAATAATTTATTTTCTAAAATTTCGTTGATGCGGCGAAGTGATACTAAAACACTATTATATGTTTTAGTAAAGGATGTTACATTTTCAATAATCCAAGTATAGCGATAAATATAATAAGTAATAGCAATGAAGAAAGTTAAACTAATTTGCCCCTGGTAAAGTAAAATGGCCCCCGTGATAAAGGAACCAACTTCCAATAAAGATTTTAAAATATTCGATATCACATCGTATTTAAAATATAAATCAATTTCGTTAGTTGAAGCACAATAAGCTTGGTGAATTAAATTCCGAAGATTCATAAATAGAGAGTTCTTAATTCCTAAAGTCTTTATTTCGCGAACCCCGCGAATAGATTCGGTAACATGGGAAACCATCCCATCATTTACTTTTTTGCGAACTTGAT
>CANQCH010000115.1 GCA_947589165.1 uncultured Bacilli bacterium | reverse complement strand
CATGCGATTTTATATAATTTAAATGAAGATACGATTCTTTATGAAGAAAAGAGTGAAGAAAATGTTGCCATTGCGTCTTTAACGAAAATTATGACGGCTATCGTGGCTGTCGAAAATATTACGGATTTAAATGAAGAAGTAACTTTGCTGCCCCAAGATTTTGCTTCTTTAGTAGAGAAAAATGCTTCGGTTGCTGGTTTTCGGCCAAATCAAAAAGTAACCTATCAAGATTTATTATATGGCTTACTTTTACCTTCGGGAGCTGATGCTGCCCAAGCTTTAACCCGACTTATCGCGGGTAATCGAACCAAATTTGTTCAATTAATGAATGCGAAAGCTCAAGAATTAGGCATGAAAGATACAGTTTTTACAAACGAAACGGGTTTAGATGAAAAGGGTCAAAAAGCGACGGTTAAAGATGTCGCCACAATGCTCAAATATGCTTTAAAAAATCCTATCTTAAAACAAATTATGACGAGTAAAAGTTATACGATGACGGATAAATCTTTAACCGTTTATAGTACGACCGCGACTTCGGTAAATGCTTTGGGCGTGAAGATGGATTATTTACTTGGGGGTAAAACGGGTACGACGAAAAATGCTGGTAAATGTTTAGCTAGTTATGCGAAAAGTAAAGACACCGAATATGTTTTGGTTACGATTGGTGCGCCCATGACTAGTAAACCTTTAAATGTTTTAGATGCCAAAACAATTTATGAATATTTTATCAATAATTATGATAATAAAGAAGTTATTCAAAAAGGCGATGTTATTTTAACTTTAAATACCATTAATGCCCAAGAAAAAGAGATACATTTTATGGCTTCTATAGATGTGACGAAGTATCTTCCTAATGATTTTAATCCTACAGCTTTAAAATATGATTATGAAGGCATGGAAGAAGTTCCTTTTAATACCCCGAAAGGAACAAAATTAGGTACTTTAAATGTTTATTATAATGATGATGTCATTTTACAACAAGATATTATTTTAGATCAAGATTTAACTTTAGATTTAGGTAGTTACTTACAAAGTCATATAGAAATAGTTATCATTAGTGTTACAACGATGGTTCTTTTAATTATTTTTGTTTTAATTAAAAGAAAAAAACACGTTCGTGTTTCTTAAAATAATTCGGAATGAGAACCGGTTTCAACTAAAAGTAATATTAATTTATCATCTAAATATTGATAAACTAATAACCAATCTGGTTCAATATGGCATTCGTTACAATTTTTAAATTTTTTACTATTTTCAAGCACATGATTACAATATTTCGTCTCTAATTCTTCACAATTTAATAATTTAGTAATAATGGTATGTAATTTTGTTAAGTCTTTACCTTGTTTTATTATTTTTTTGTATTGTTTTTTAAATTTAGATGAATACCCTAATTTATATTTAGTCATTATTTTTTTAAATCCTCAATTAAATCATTAACATTATCATACCATTTGTATTTTTCCGGATGTTTAGCCATTTTATCAGCTTCTTTTAAAGCTTTTAAAAGTTTTTTGTTCGGCCGATTTTCTTTTATGGTAAAAGGTATGGCTTGTTCTTTGACGCTTTGGGTTAAAAATACGTTAATCGCGGCTGACATTGATAAGCCTAATCTTTTAAATAAATCTTCGGCATCTTTTTTTAAGTTAGAATCAAGACGAATATTAAGGTTAGTTGATTTTTCCATTTTATCCCTCACTTTCTATTAATATTATATTAAAATAATACTTTTTGTCAATACATTGTCATTACATTTTTATTATTAATCATAAAAGTTGTTTTTATGCTAATTTTTAAACATTAGGTTTTTCTTACCATAGACTTTTGTTAGTAAATTTAGTAAAATAAAAAGGAAATAGGTGGGTGTTTTTATGGATATTTTAACAGGCTTAAATGATCACCAAAAAGAAGCCGTTTTGCATGTTGAAGGACCTTGTTTAGTTTTAGCGGGTGCTGGGTCCGGCAAAACCAAAGTCTTAACGACGAGAATTGCAAATTTAATTAATCAAGGTATTTATTCTAGTCATATTTTGGCTATTACTTTTACGAATAAAGCCGCCAAGGAAATGCAAGCTAGATTATATCAATTAATTGGCGAAAATTCCGCTTTTGTGGGAACTTTTCACGCTTTTGGGTTAAGAATAATTAAAGAAAATTTTCATGAATTGGGTTTAAAAAGTAATTTTTCGATTTTAGATAGTGATGATGTTAATACCATCATCAAAAAAATAATGAAAGAACTTGATATTAATAGTAAAGAAATTGCGGTTGGTTATGTGAAAAATCGGATTAGTTTTATTAAAAATGAAATGTTAAGTCCGGCCGAAATTGAACGGATTTTCATTAATCCGATTGATAAAATCGTCAAAGAAATTTATCGCAAATACGAAGTAACTTTAAAAAATAATAATACGGTCGATTTTGATGATTTATTAAAATTACCGGTTGAATTATTAAAAAGTAATCCCGAAATATTAGCCAAATATCAAGAACGTTATCAATATATTTTAGTTGATGAATATCAAGATACGAATGAAGTTCAATATCAACTCATACATATTTTAAGTTCGAAATATCGGAATCTTTTTGTGGTGGGGGATAGTAACCAATGTTTAGATGGTTCATCTATTATTTATACCCAAGCAGGTCCGAAAAAAATTGCCGATGTTACCATCGATGATTTAGTTTTAACTGGTGTTGGTCGGGGTAATGCGGCAATGCAAAA
>CANQCH010000114.1 GCA_947589165.1 uncultured Bacilli bacterium | reverse complement strand
TTTTATCAAAAAAAAAAAAAAAAAAACTCAATCCTTGCGGATTGAATTGACATTTAGTTTACTATAAATATTTTATTTTAAAACATTTAAGACGGATGAAATCATGTCAATATTATCAATGACATTAACTAATTTATCGGAAGTTCTTTCTTTATATTTAGCTTTCATTTCCGTGGCAAAATCATTATAATTTTTAGTGCGACGATTTAATTCTTTAAAATACCAAGAATTAGCTTTTAAATAGTTATAGTTTTTTTCATTTTCCCGAAAAGCGATAATGTTGGCTAATTCCATATTAGTCCTCAAAAAATTTATTTATGGGTCGAGGAGCCGCCGGACCTTTAGCTAAATTAGCCGTACTAGAAGCAAGATCAGAAGCTTTTTTTGTGGTAAAGTCTTGTACTAAATCTAAAGCTTTTTGGGCCGTATTAATATGATTTTTAATGGAATCCATATCGACATTTTTAACCATCTTGGTAATTTTACTTAAGCCATCGGTTAAATTAACATTACGTTCCTCTAACTTTTGATATTTTTCCCAAACTTTAGTATCTTCACCATATAAATCATATAATTCATAAAACTTTTGCCAAGTCATTTCTCCTTTTTCGACATAACTAATTAATTCAGGTTTATTTTTGACAAATTGGCGAAATTCATCTTTTTTACTCATTAAAAAATCACCTATTTAAGTTTATGTTTTAAATAGGTGATTTTTCCTAAATTTTAAAATTTTCGGTAAAATCATTAAAACTCATTTGTTCTTCTTTAACGGGCGTCTCTTCTTCACTAACAGGGATAGTTTTTTCAGGTTTAAAACTAACTAGATTCGTTTTTAAAGCTACTAAATCATACTTTTTCTTGGTTAAAATGCTACCGGTGCTAGCTAAATCCATGATCGGAATTTCACTATTTTTAACTTCGACTAAATCCGTATCATATTTAAAGATATTGCCATCTTTACTGCTTGATAGATAGGCACTAACGATTTTATAATCTTTCGTTTTGGCTTTTTTAAATAACATATTGCCTTTTTTCGCACGGCTTAAAGTTACTAAATCGTCTAATTTTAATCTTTTACCCGTGCTATAATTAGTAAATAAATTTAAATATTCACTTTCATTAGTGATCGCATTAAGGGAAATAACGACATCATCTTTTAAATTAATGCCTTTAACTCCACTCGCTTTTAAACCTAAAAGGGGTATTTCCGCGGTCGCATATTTTAAATAATAGCCATTTTTCGTAACCCATAAAACTTGATCGGTGGCTAGTGTTACACTAATTAATTCATCATTTTCTTTTAATTTGATGGCCGTTAAAGGTTTATTATAACGACTTACTTCAAAAGTAGCCATTTCAACTCGTTTCACAATACCATTTTTCGTTCCTAGTAAAACTTGGGCTTTTAAATTTTTAAAGACTAAACTGCCAATAATTTTTTCTTCTTCTTTAATTAAACAATAATTACTAACATGTTTACCTAAATCTTTCCATTTACTTTCACTAATTTTATGGACTGGTAAGAATATATAATTACCTTTATTGGTAAATAAAAGGATGGTATCTAAAGTACTAACCATATATTCACCTGTGATAAAGTCACCTGGTTTTAAAGTTGTTTCTTCGGTGGAAGTTTTATAGGATTTTTGACTAACCCGTTTTAGATAACCTTCATTCGTCACAACTATGACCACTTGTTCATCGGTAATCATTTCTTTAGCATCAACTTTAATTTCCGTGATTTCATCTTTAATAATGGTTTTTCGCGGCGTTGCATATTCTTTCTTTATTTCTCGTAATTCCGTTTTCATGACATTTTTTAAAATATTTTCATCATGTAAGATTTCTTCACAACGGGCAATTTTGGCCTTTAAAGAAGCTGCTTCTTCTTCTAAAATAACAACATCGGTATTAGATAAACGATATAATTGTAAAGTGACAATTGCTTCCGCTTGTTCCAACGTAAAACCAAATTTCGCTACTAAATTTTCTTTCGATTCTTGTTTATTTTTACTAGCACGAATCGTTTTAATCACATCATCTAAAATAGAAATAGCTTTAATTAAACCTTCGACAATATGATAACGTAAATTATAAGTTTTAAGTTCAAAAGCCGTCCGTTTTAAAATAACTTCTTTTTGATGAACAATATAAGCATCTAAAATATCTAAAATACCTAAGGTTTTGGGCGTCCGATTGACAATTGCTACCATGTTATAGTTATAAGATATTTGTAAATCCGTATTTTTAAGTAAATAATTTAAAACTAATTCGGGGTTAGATCCTTGTTTTAAATCAATGGCAATCCGTAATCCTTCGCGGTCAGTTTCGTCCCGAACTTCCGTGATCCCATCAATTTTTTTATCAATGCGTAACGCATCAATTTTTGCGACTAATTGTTGTTTATTAACTTCAAAAGGAATTTCATCAATAATAATTTGGGCTTTCCCTTTTTCTTTATTAAAGCGGGTTTTACTTCGAACAACGACCCGGCCTCTGCCAGTCGTAAAGGCATCGATAATCCCTTGTTTACCTTCAACGATACCCCCCGTTGGAAAATCCGGTCCCTTAACGATTTCTAAAATGGTTTCTAACCGGCAATTAGGCGCATCAATTCTTTTGATGGTGGCTTCGATGATTTCCCCTAAATTATGGGGCGGAATATTGGTCGCATAACCAGCCGAAATACCATTAGCCCCATTTACTAATAAATTGGGAAACTTAGCAGGTAAAA
>CANQCH010000113.1 GCA_947589165.1 uncultured Bacilli bacterium | reverse complement strand
ATTATGAAATAAATCTACTTCTGTTAAATATAAAGTTTTTTCTTCTAAAATAGGTTCTTCCGTTGGTTTAGTTTCAGAAACTGGTTCTTCATTTTTATTAGGTGTTGATGTCGGTTCTTTTTTCGTTTCTTCTTTTTTATTTTCCGTTGGTTTTTCGTTTGTTTCTTCTTTGGCACTAGGCTTTTCCGTAGCTACGGGCGTATCTGATACAAGAGGAACATCTTCACTAGGTTCCGCATCTACGGGCGTATCAGTATTCTCATTACTCGGAGTTAAATAGTAAGTGTTAGGGGTAAGTTCAATTTCTTTCGTCGTTTCAAAATGGGAAACAGTTGCCACTATAGTAAAGGTTAAAGCAAGTCCCATGGTTACCCCATATAAGTGTAACTTAAAAAAACTAATTAATAATTCACTAATATATTTAATAATACCATCTTCGGCATCATCTTTAATTTCACCGAATAGCCAATACATTAAAGGATGATCATGTTGTTTTAACCTGGCATGACATTCGGGAACTTGACAATGCCATCTTTTCTTCGGATTCTTGGTGCCACATTGCCAACAATAAATAAATTTTTCTTCCTTGTTAACTTTTTTCATTTTTTATTCTCCATAATAGACATATATTTTTAAACTTTCTTTAGTATCGTCATGATTAGCTAAAATATAATAATTATTTTCCTTGGTATTAATTAAGAGGGTATAACGATCTTGCTTTTCGTATTCTTGATGGGAAATTTCTTCATCTTTTTCGTTATAATAAGTTAAATCTAAAGAATTAATCCGATTAGGTACATAGAAGGCAGCATCAATTTCTTGGGTTTCATTTTCCTTTAAGGCTTGGGGAATTAAAATATAGTAGGTATCTAACTCTTCATTATACTTAACGTTATAAGCATCATTATTTAAAAGACGTAATTTCCAGCCCATTGTAAAAATCATATATAAACCAATGCCCAGAACGATTAAAACAGATAAAATGCGATATAAGATAGTATTTTTAAATAAATCGCCAGTGATAAAATCATGAATTAAATCCAGTTTATCTAAAATAGCTACCAAAAAATTTTCTTTAACTTTAGCTTTATCTTGCTTACTAAATTCATAACCACATTTTTGACAATAATTGGCTTTATTTAAATTTTTCTTCCGACAAGTAGGGCACTTCATAAACACTAACTCCTCATTTATACTTTATTTTGCTTTTATAATATAACACATTTTGGCTTTGAAGAAAATATTTTTTAAAAGAAAAAAAGTCTTCGAAAAGACTTAATTTTTATTGGTATCCCCGAGGCGATTCGAACGCCTGACCGATCGCTTAGAAGGCGATTGCTCTATCCAGCTGAGCTACGGAGACAGGAACAAATAAATTATAACTTAAAATTACCTATAAATCAAGTAATTGTGATTTATAGGTATCTTTATTATGCTCCAAAAATGTCATTATAAACCAATAGTTTCAATTAAATCATCATCGATGATAAAAGAAACTTCGGCGACATTATACGTATCCCGCATGGATAGAGCAATCGAATATTTAACTTCTTCTAAAATTTCTTTATTGGCTAAGTTCGCGAGTAAAAAATTATTAAAACTTAACGAGATACTATTTTCTAATAATTCGTAACTTTCTAAATTAGTACTCGCGGTCAAATAACTAATTAAATTAGTATGATAAATCGGTGTTGATTTTAAATTGTTGATAATAACTTCGACCCGTTCCGTTTTGTTATTTGTTATTTCGGTTACCGGTACATAATAATAAAAATCATTGTTTTTACTTAAATAATAGACCGTAGTTTTACTAGTATCTTTAATGGAATCTAAGTTATAAATTTTATTAATCCCATAATTTTTATCTAAAAGATTAGGGAGCTTTTTTTGGGAATGGGGAAGAGTTGTTAATTGCTCACCTTCAATAAAAATCATTAATTTTTGAACTTCTTTTAACTCAGTTAAAGAATAGATTAAAGATTCGATTAATTTTTCTTCATAGTTAGCTTTAACTTTTAAAAAATTTTTACTAAAATTTAATTTTAAGAGGCCATCTTGTAAACTAAAATCCAGTAATTTGGTTTTCGCGGGGATAATGGCTTTAAAATTGTCGGGAATATAACTTGATTTGGAACCCCCAATCGTTAAAGCATCGATAATTTCTTTAATAATTTCTTCCGTTTTTTCTTTATTTTTCACAATTGAAGTTCGAGCCACATAATCATTTTGATCAATTAAAAAGATAGGCATTTCCATTTGTTCTACATAAGTAATGCTTTCCTCGATGAAGGTTTCTTTCTCGGGGAAAAAGTAAATAATAAGTAAAATTATTAATGCTAGGGAAGCGAGAAAAATCTTTTTAAAGGCTGCTTTTTTTAACATGAAATCACCTTATTAAAATTATATTATTGGCCTAAAAAAAAAGACCGAAGTCTTTCTTAAATTGTTAATTCACCCATTTTAATTAGTTCGACAACGGCTTGAGCTCGACCTTTAACACCTAATTTTTGAATAGCATTAGAAATATGATTACGGACCGTTTTTTCACTAATGCCTAGGAAAGTCGCGATTTCTTTAGTTGATTTATTTAAAACAAGTAAATCAAAGACTTCTTGTTCTCTTTCTGTTAATATACCTTTTTTCATCTTAAAATCCTTTCTTAATTAAAATACCTCATAATATTTTATGAAGTATTTGGTTATTAAGTGAAGGAATTTAATGAATTAAGCTTCGAATTT
>CANQCH010000112.1 GCA_947589165.1 uncultured Bacilli bacterium | reverse complement strand
CAACACTATATTTGGCTATGATGGCTTTTTCACTAGTAAAAACATCATAATCAATGCGATACTCTTTTAAATCAGCGATTATTTTCGCTAATAATTCTTGAGTGCCTACTTTTTTAAAATATTCTAGATCTTCATCTATAGTTTTTGGGCAATGGTGATAATTTCAGCACCAAAATAACCATTTTCTGGCATTACTGCATCTTTACCACATAATTCTAAATATCGACATTTAATGGATAAAGCTAAATTCGTTATTTGATTACCGGCATCATTAACATAGTATTCCTTCGTAACATCATAGCCAGAAAACTTTAAGATGCGGGCTAGGGAATCACCGTAAGCGCCCCCTCTAGCATTACCTAAATGTAGTATGCCAGTCGGATTAGCACTCACAAATTCAATATTATATTTTTGCTTTTGGCCAATATTCGAACTACCATATTTAGAGCCTTGTTCTAGGCAAGTATTAAGATTGGTAAATAAGTAAGTAGGATTAACAAAGAAATTGATAAAGCCCGGTTCTTTTATTTCAATATTATCTATGCCTAAATTTATTTTTTCCTCTTTAGTAATGACACTCACAACATCTTCAGCGATAACCATGGGACTTTTTCCTAAAACTTTAGCTAACTTTAAAGCTACATTACAGGAGAAATCTCCATTTTCGCGAAGTTTAGGTTTCGTAATTTCCACCGTTAAATCATTAATATTTAAGTTATGTAAACTATTTGTAATTAACGCAATTAGTTTCTCTTTCATAAACTCACTCTTTCAATAATATTTCGATTTTTATTTCTTCTTGATCTAATTTATATTTTAAAGTTATGGCTTTTTCCTTAATATCAAGGAAACTTTCAACAGCAAATTCAAATCTTTGATTGCTGTTTAAAATGATTATACCTAAATTATTGACAAAATCAACACTAAATATAACATCATCGTGATTTTTTTCGTAAACTTTACTTTGAAAGTTCAATTTATGTTGCCCATATTCATCATTAAAGACTAAATATTGATTCCTTTCGTAAGTAAAATTGGCAATGTCTTCTTCTAAAGTAAGATTATCATCGCTATATATCTTTAAATTCACGTAAGGATTTTCCTCCTTTTTCCTTGACCATTATAGCATGTGCTCTTAAAATTGCAAGTAAAATATTATTGTGTTATAATTAATTTAACGTTTTGAGGTTTAAATATGGTTAAAGAATTAGAAGGTAAAAACGAATTTTATTATTCAGATCCAATTTATAATAAATATTTTGTCGCCAAGAAAAAAACTTTAGGTGAACAAGAAAAGTTAATTAAGATGCAACATCTAATTTGGGATTTTACCAACAAAGTTTTTGGCGAAAATACCAATTTATTTACTTTAAGTGGTTATCGAATTGGGTATTTGGAAGACTTTGGTTATTACCTTATCTCTAAAGGTGATCGAGGCTTTTATAACATTGATAATTTTGGTTTAGATGAGAAAACTGCTTTTCAAAAAATAATTAGCGAATTATTATTACCCTTTGCCCTTGATTTTGAACAACAAAATCGGCGCCAATTACAAGAAAATTTTGCGCAAAGGTTCTCTTCTTTAAATTTAGAATATCATCCCGATTTATATTTCGCAGAATATGCTTTAAATCTTTTAAGCAAATATTATGTTGATAAAATACCGGCCGATATTATTTTGGCTTATGAAAATGATTTAAATAAAAATAATCCCCAATTAACTTGGCAATATAATTTACAAACGCATGAATTTACTTGTACGAAAAAAATAAACTTAACTTTAAAAAAAGATAATTAATTTTGTTGTTATTAATTATCTTTTTTATTATAGTTCACAATTATCAATCTTAGTTAATAATAATTCACGACCACTTTTTTCGGCCGTATAATCAGCATTTAATTTTGCAATTTCGCTTCTGATTTCAGCTCTCCGAGTTTTATCATATTCTCTAGTTCGTTTATTTATTTCCTTTACGTGTTTACCAACATATTCCTTACGTAAGTTAAGTAATTCATCTTTACTGATTTCGCGGACATCACTTGCCATGCGATAAGTAATTACGTCATCCACGAAAGCCTTTAAATAAGGAAAATGATCGGCTTGCAATAAACCAGTTAGACATTTATCACCAATAATATAAGGATTATAAGTCGTATAAAATTTGATAAAGTATTCAACCCAACTTTTAGATCTATCTTTCGTCTTGGTACTAAATGATTCTCTTTTTATTAAGAAGGCTTGTTCGGTATTTACTAATTCTTCAAGCTCAGCCTTAGTATAATTATCTTTTATCTTGGTACTAGCAATCAATATAAGATAATTTGTATGATAATAATAGTTGTTATGTTCATCCTCATCAACAGTTATATCTTGATAGACAAAAAGATGCCCTTCAAAAATACTAGCAATACTAGCTAAAATAGGTCCGAAAACTTGCATGTTAAATTCCACATATTTTCCCATATATCTTAGTTTTGAACTTAAAATATCATTATAATGATTCTCTAAAATTTTCGTAAATTTAGTTAATAATTCATCGGCAAAATGGGCTTCTAAATAAGCTAAATCTTTGTGATAAGACTTTTTTAAATCTTCAAGTTGATGAAAATATTCATCCATCAAAACCACCTCATTCAAAATTATACCTTATTTTTTCGGAATTTACAATTTGGCTGTTTAAAATTACCAAATATAACCATACTAAAAGTTAGGTGGTTATATGCGTTTAGTAAAAGTTAGTATTAAATCGCTTATCTTTATTT
>CANQCH010000111.1 GCA_947589165.1 uncultured Bacilli bacterium | reverse complement strand
TTATTTTAACCCCATATTTCGTACTTGTACTTACAACATCTTCACTAGTAGTACCGGTTTTCTTTACTTTAGGTGTCGTACTAGATGTGGTTTTCTTAGAACTTTGATTTTGGCTACTACTAGGTTTAGTTTTATTAGTTGGACTATTAGTTGAATTCTTTCTATTGATCGTTAATTTCGTAGCTTCCGTGACTTCATTTTGACTTTCATCTTGGGCTTTAATTAAAATATCATACGTCCCCACTTTTGTATAATTAGCCATGGCTTCATCTAAATAAGTTAAAGAACATTTGGCACTATAGTTATCGGTACAACTAGTAACAAAGGCATCTATAACATATTTTTCACCCTCAGTAATAGTTATTTCTTTTAAACTAAGTTGTGGTTTTTCCGTATCGCTAACTTTCATTGTTGCCTCATATACTTTTTTATCCACCGTAACTTTAAGTGTATATTCACCCAAATTTTTTAAAGTTTCTTCTTCATATAATTGATCGGCAAAATATATTTCCATACTCCCTTTAACATCTTCATTAATAACATCTTTAATTGTCGGAACAGGGGCATTCACGGCAAAACTTAAATCGGTTTTAAATGTTATTTGTGCTGAATCGGGAACATCATTGGCCTCAGGTTTTTCGGGCTTCGATTTAGGTAAAAACACCGCCAAAGATATCCCCACGATCCCAAGTAAAACACTAATTAATATAATTATTTTTCCTTTTTTCATAACAACCTCTTACTTCCCTTACTATTATACTATAAATAAAAAAGAAATTAATAGCTTTTTTCAATTTTTAGTTATGTTAAAAATTGAATTATCCTAAATAAAAACCCGTTTTTCTTTAAAACGAGTTTTCAATTTTTAATTAATCAATATTCTTAGCTTTAGTTTTAATAGTTTGATCAATCTTATTTAATAAATCATTAACTGACATATCAAGAGATTCATTACTACCAAATAACCGAACCGGTAATATATCACTAGTTATTTCTTTATCGCCAATAACTATGGTAATTGGAATTTTTTTCGTTTGTGATTCTCTTATTCTATAACCTAATTTTTCATTTCGATCATCTAGTTTAACTCTAATATTTTGTTCATTTAATTTAGCCATAACTTGTTTAGCATACTCTAAATGATGTTCAATATTGACAGGAATAATATTAACTTGAACCGGCGCTAACCATAAAGGAAATACCCCCGCATAATGTTCAATTAAAATGCCAATAAATCTTTCAATGGAACCGAAAATAACGCGATGAAGCATAACCGGGCGTTTTTTCGAACCATCACGATCAACATAAGTTAAATCGAATCTTTCCGGTAAATTCATATCAAGTTGAATCGTGCCACATTGCCATACTCTTCCTAAAGAATCTTTAATATGGAAATCTAATTTTGGTCCATAAAAGGCGCCATCTCCAGGATTTATTTTACAATCATGACCCGCTTTATGACAAGCATCTTCCAAAGCTTTTTCGGATTTATTCCATATCTTAATATCACCAATAAATTTTTCTTCTGGTCGCGTAGATAATTCAATTTCGTAAGTTAAACCAAAAATAGCATATATTCGGTCAATGAAATTAATTAATCTTACCACTTCTTCTTCGATTTGATCTTCACGCATAAAGATATGGGCATCATCTTGCGTAAAGGTCCGAACTCTAAATAAACCATTTAAGGCACCACTAGCTTCATGACGATGAACTTGACCTAATTCCCCAATTCTTAAAGGTAAATCCTTATAAGAATGTAATGAGTTTTTATAAACTAACATGCCCCCTGGACAATTCATGGGTTTAATAGCAAATGTTCTTTCATCAATTTCACTCGTATACATATTTTCCCGATAATTAAACCAATGACCAGAAAGTTCCCATAGTTCTTTATTTAACATAATTGGCGTTTTAATAAATTCGTATCCTTCTTTAGTATGTTCTTGATACCAGAAATTTTCTAGTTCATTTCTTATAATCATCCCATTATTTAAGAAGAAAGGAAAGCCAGGACCATATTCACTCATTAAAAAGATATCTAATTCTTTACCTAATTTTTTATGATCTCTTTTTTTAGCTTCTTCTAAAAATGCTAAATGATTTTTTAAATCTTCTTCCGTCTCAAAACAAATCCCATATATTCTTTGAAGCATTTTATTATGGGAATCGCCTTTCCAATAAGCCCCGGAAACTTTAAGTAATTTAAAATATTTAATTTCTTTAACACTTTCCACATGAGGTCCACGACAAAGATCCGTAAAATCGCCTTGCGTATAACAAGAAATAATACTATCTTTAGCCATATTATTAATTAAATCAATCTTATATTCATCATTTTTAAACATATCTAAAGCTTCTTCTTTGGTAATTTCTTTTCGGATAATTCTTTTACCATCTTTAGATATTTTTTTCATTTCTTTTTCAATTTGTTCTAAATCTTCTTCTTTAATTACGGCATCACCTAGATCCATATCATAATAGAAGCCTTCTTCAATGACTGGACCAACCCAAAACTTAGCATTAGGATATAAATGCTTTATGGCTTGGGCCAACAAATGCGCACATGAGTGATTTAACACACTTAACTTTTCATTTTCTTTAATGTTTACCATTATTTTTTCCTCCTTAAAATAAATAAGCACCCTGCCAATACGCAGGAGTGCTTAAAACACGGTACCATCCTTATTTTTTCTTACTTTACATAACGGCTAGGCCGGGATTCTCTTTCGAGTCCAGTTCATAGGTAGTAATTATTAATTTTTTTAAATTGCCTTTCACCTTCTGCAATCTCGCTAATAAATAC
>CANQCH010000110.1 GCA_947589165.1 uncultured Bacilli bacterium | reverse complement strand
ACAATAATCATTTCATGTAATTCAAAATAAGGTAAGAAAAATTGGGCTATCGGATAAGTTAAAGTTAACATTAAAGGATATAATAAGGTCCCAATAATCGTTTTTTTGGTGACATTCCAACCTAAAAAGATAAAACTTACAAGTAATAAAAATAGATTAGATATATAGATAAAAATTGTCGTACTAAAGCCAGTTAATTTATGAACTAATATAGCAATCCCACTCATGCCGGCAAAAGCAAAATCATTAGGTACTAAGAATAAATTATAAGTTAAGGCGAGTAAAAATACCCCAAAAACGAAGAATAAGCCTTGAAAAATAATTTGTTTGTCACTTTTTTCTTCCATATCACATACCGCCTTTATAATAATAATTATAAACGAAAAAGGTTATTTTAGCAAATAGGTTATACTTTTTATTTACATTAAAACATATTTAAAATTAGGTTATTGATGATCGCAAATAGTTGAACTGCTACCATAAGCGGACTCACTCGAGTTAAGACATCTACATCCACTCGTAACACTAGTTAAAGCAGAAGATCTAATATAACCATTTAAATGCGTTTGATATGCAGTTGCTGCATTACCATTATAACCAACAAAATTATAAACTCCCTCTATTACTTTTGTTACGGTAACAATTCTACCACTATTTATAGCACCAATTTTATTGCTAAGACCAATATCACTGTAGACATTGGCACCACCACTAACTACGCATAACCGATGGGATGTATTTATCCAGGTAGTTGATGTATTTGCGGTTGCTTTAGCAGATCTGTTTGATTGTTCATCAATAACAATTACACCAACGGTATAACTTGCATTTGGACTTAATCCCGCAAATTGATATGTACTTCCTGTTGTTGTAGCAACAAGTGAACTACCCAAATAATACTCATACTTACTAAAATTAGTAGAGCCTGCGACTTTAGTAACACTAACATTAATAGTTGACGAACCTCGAGCAGTAACGGCAATACTAGCTTGTGGATTTACATATGCACTTGTAGTATTATAATAACCATTAATATCATTAACCTTAACAGTTACGGTGTAACTAGTACTAGCGGATAACCCACCAAAAATATTAGATGTCGAAGTGGTGGCATTACCAAAGCTTCCAGTACCAGTCCCGGCTTTTATAGCATATTGATAATTTTGAATTTGACCATCACCGGCTGAAGCTTCAACCGTAACATAAATACTATTCCATTGCAAAGTATATGATTTTATATTAATCGTTGGTAATACATAGGCCTTTGTTGTCCCTTGGGTAGAAAACTTACTTGACAAATTATCTGCTATATCTCGAGCTTGAATTTCAACTGTATAAGTTGTACTAGGACTTAAAGAACTAAATGTACATCTTTTATCAGTAGCGTTACTAGTCGTAGTTCCTACAACACTCTTATCAGCACTATACAAAGTACAACTATAACTAGCAATATCTACTGTTCCAGGCGTTACATCTATATTGAATGTTAAACTATTCCAAGTGGCTGAATATTAAGCACTATTAACTGCAGGTGAAACATATGCCGTTCGAATTTTTGTTTTATAAACTTCGGAAGCAAAATTTAAAGAATCGACCACATAGGCATATAATATATAATCCGTATTTGGTTGCAAGGATTCAAATAAATGAGTAGGACTATCAGATGGAATCCAATTTAATGTGTCATCAATTTCTAATGCAACTGAAGATGTACCATCCTTTTCAATAGCGTAATAATATTTAACAATATCTTCGGTTCCTTCTATAAATTTAGGTTTTAATTCAATAGTATTAGCCGTTGCTAAATTTTCCCCATCGGTTACTTGAGCTAAGGCATAAGAATCTTCTGTTTTTTGTGTAACAGTAACGTTACCACTAACATTTTTATCAGCATTTTGTTCTTGATTGGTTGCTAAATTAACAAAAGTAATTGCAACATTCCAAGTTTGTTCTTTTATGCCTTCATCTGCTTCAATTACATCTATTTCTTGATCTAATTTAAGGGCAAAATTACCAGTTCGTTGCGTAATATCAAAGCCACTAAAACCATTGACATCAGAATAATAATTTAAGCCCGTAATATCCTTTACTTCGCCATCAGGACCATTAACCGTTAACAATATTTCTGGAGTTTCCCCATCCGTATGAATAAATTCATTAATACTGATATTAATATATAAATTATATGTCATATGTGCTACATTAGTTTCATTATTTGCGCGTAATGATGCTTTAATTTTGACTCCGTCGCCTAAACTTAAACTATCAAGAGAAAGATTATCTTGATTAGCCTCAATATTTAAAATAGTATCATCATTATAATCATTTCGTTTATTATCAGTTACATCAATATCTTCGAAACTAAATGTTAAAACATCAGTAGTCCCTGTTTTAACATCTAAAAGAGTAGTTAAACCACCATTACCTTGCATAGCAAAAAAGGCAAAGGAAACGCCCATTAAAAGTATTAAACTAAGTCCAATGCCACTAAGGATTTGAATTTTTTTAAAATTTTCTTTTAATTTCATTTTATCCATTATGAACTATGCTCCCTATATTTCTAGTATATAATTTTTTCCTTTTTTTTCAAGTCTTAAATTAATAATTGGCTTCATATAATTTACAGAGGTGATATATATAAACGGAAATTTTTATCAAAATCCTACATTTCCCAGCAATACAAATTTTTCTACCCCGCCAGGAAATATGGAATCCGTACAAATTGGAACTTCTTTACCGATGGAACAAAGTTTTATCGAAAACATCTTACGTTTAAATAAGGGTAAAAAAGTTAAAGCTTATGTTTCTTA
>CANQCH010000109.1 GCA_947589165.1 uncultured Bacilli bacterium | reverse complement strand
AAAATCGTTATTATGGTGCAAAAAGAAGTGGGCTTGAGATTTATGGCGCAACCAAAATCAAAAGATTATGGTTATTTCACTCTTGTTTTAAAATATTTTTTTGATATTCAAAAAGTATGTATGGTATCTAAAAAAGATTTTTATCCGGTCCCTAAAGTTGAAAGTATGGTTTTAGCTTTTACGCCAAGGATAGATCGACCAAACTGGGATTTTTCAAAATATCGCGAATTTTTAAAAGTCTGTTTTCGCCAAAAACGGAAGACTTTACGAAATAATTTAAAAGATTATGATTGGTCTATTATTGCACCAATATTAAAAAGCAATAACTATTCGGAAGCTGTCCGGGCAGAAGAATTAGATGAAAAAACGCTTGGAGAAATTTTTACTAAAACATTTAAGGATTAGTTATTTTCTACATTCTGAGAAGTATTTATTATTTGTAATATGTCTTTTTACAGGCTTAAATTCCTACCCAAGTTTTTCTAAAGAATTGTAAGTCAAATTGACTTGATTTTTTTCTTTTTTGATATATTGGGAGATAGAAAGGAGATAGAAGAAAAAAATGAAATGTTTTTATATGAAAATAAGGATGCTGTAGGCCAATGCCAAAGTTGTGGTAAAGGCTTATGTAAAGATTGCCTTACGGAATATAATGGTATATGCCAAGATTGTTATTTTGACAATAAGGCCGAACAAATCGATGGAGACAATCAAAATATGGTTGTTGCTCTAACCGAATATAAAAGAAATATTATAAGCACCTTGGTTAAAGGTGGTATTGGTAGTGCTCTATTAGGTATAGTTGCGGCTATGTTAGTTCCATTATCATCACTATCATTTATGGAAATTATAGAAGCATTTATGCTTGCGTTTATTCCGATGGGATTTTTTACGATAACGGCTGTTTTAGGAAAAGATCCAGATCGTGGAGTAAAAAGAGCTGTATCTATATTTGGCTTGGGCTCAAATAATTCGGCTGCTCAAGGATTTGCCATTGGTTATTTTTTAACAAGGTTTATTATTTTTGTAATAAAAATAGTAATATGTTATTTCATTGGTATACCATGTGTTATCTATTTAATTGTTAAATTAGTATCAGTTAATAAAAAATTAGTTAATTTAGAAAGTAATTATAAAGCTCAAGTTGATGATTTTGTAAAAGAAATGGAAAGCAAAGGCTTGCAAAAAAAATAATTAAGAACTATGGGTCTATACAAAATATAAAAGGCTAGTTAATATGTTAGAGTAAATTGCTAGCCTTTTTCAGTAAATATATGTTTAGCGTCTATTATAGTCTACTTGGAATTTCTTTAAAATGCCTTATTTTTAAAAAATTGATATACTAAAAATGTAAAGGAAAAAATAATATTTAATATAGCTTAGTTAGCGAATTTGGTGAGAGGATGAGTAATGAAAAAGAAAATTTTATTAGGTTTTTTAGCTATTGGCTTTTTGATAACTATTACAGGGTGTGGTAACAAAAATGTTTTAGTTAAAGAAAAGTTAGATTTTGAGTTAAATAGCGAAGTTAAAATAATGTCTTTAATTAGTGCTGAAAATGAATTAGAGATAATCAATAAAGATGATATTGTTGATACAAGTAAAGTTGGGAAACAAGAAGTTATTATTAAATATCGTGATGGGGCCAAAGAAAAAGAACAAAGGATTATCATAAATATTCAAGATAACGAAAAACCAACAATAAGCATTGATAAAAATGAAATAACTGTAACTCAAGGAGATAATGTTGATTTAAAGGATGGACTAACGGCAACAGATAACTATGATGGTGACATTTCCAATAAGATTATAGTAACCGGAAATGTTGATTCCAATAAAGCTGGAAAATACGAAATAAAATATAATGTTTCAGATTCCAGTGGCAATAAGGCCAATGAAGTTATAAGAACATATACTGTTGAAGAAATATATAAAATTGTCTTGAATAAAGACTATAGTTTATCAACCAATGGTGCAACTGTGTCCGTAAGATTTACTGGAAGTACAATTAGATATGATACTTGTGTTAAAGAAGGTGGTTGTATTTCCATGGAAGGTACTTATACTGTTAAGGGAAATACTATTAATGCAACATATACTATATCTTATCATCTAGGAAAAGAAATTGATGGTGAAAAAATTAATGAAAAAATTACATATAAGTTAGTTAAAGATGCTATCGAAGCCGATAATAAAATTTATAAATTAAATAATTAGAATATTATATTTAGTGGAGGTCTAAAAATGAAAAAGCAAATTTTGACAGTTATGATTAGTGCAGGGTTATTATTAGCAATTGCAGGTTGTGGTAAAAAAATGGTTATTGTTAATGAAAAGCAAGATTATGAAGTAAATAGTGAAGTTAAAATAATGTCCCTAATTAGTAAAGAAAATGAATTAGAGATTGTCAATAAAGATGATGTTGTTGATACAAGCAAAATTGGGGAACAAGAAGTTATTATTAAGTATCTTGATGGGGACAAAGAAAAAGAGGCAGTTGTCAAAATAAATATTGTGGATGCGACAAAGCCAATTATAGAATATCCAAAAGAATTAACGACAACGGCAGGAACAGAAATAGATTTATTAAATGGTGTTAAAGTAACGGATAACTCTAATGAAGATATAACGCCAACAATTGAAGGAAGCTATGATATTAATAAAGAAGGAACATATAATTTAAAGTATGTTGCCGTAGATAGCAGTGGCAATAAAACGGAAGAAGAATTTGTTTTAAAAGTAAATAAAAAAGTTGAAAAGTCAATTAAAGTTGGCGTTAGCACTTTATATTTTTGTAGGTTTGTCAAACAAAAGTGACAGAGTCACGACAAACCAACTATAGATTATTTTAATTTGTTAAAATAAT
>CANQCH010000108.1 GCA_947589165.1 uncultured Bacilli bacterium | reverse complement strand
GGACCTTCATGGAAATAGAAAGGGTGTGATGCTTAAGTGAAAAATGCTTTTTGGGCTTATTGGCTAATATTATTAGGTGTATTTATTGTTGTAATTATGTTATTAGTACAAAGTGTTACTTCTAATAACCAACAAGACTACTTCTTAATTAAAGAATTAACTGAAGCATCAATGGTTGATGCCGTCGACTACTCTTATTATCGTCAATATGGCGAAATAAAAATTAACAAAGAAAAGTTAATTGAAAGCTTCTTAAGAAGATTTGCCGAAAATGCATCCTTAACCTCAACTTATGAAATCAAATTCTATGATATTTATGAAGCTCCACCAAAAGTAAGCGTAGAAGTAAAAGGAAAATCCAATACATTTACGGTTGTTGGGGAAGCGACAGACTTCGATATAGTCAATCGGATTGATGCTATTATTGAAGGTAATAAAGTTAATGAAAATAACGAAAATTGATTGTTGGATTCACCAAAAAGTGAATCCAATACTCAGTTAATAAATGGAGGATAAAATGGGAAATTTAATTAATACAATTAAAAAATTTATATCAAATAAGAATACAGTGACAATTTTAGGCTTTTTAGCGGGAATTATTGTGCTATGGGCTTTTTACAATTATCGGGTTAATCGAGCTATAGATCCAGTTAAAGTACCTTATGCTAATAAAGCTTTAACAGCATCAGCACAAATAACAAAAGAAGATATTGAATATATCGAAATTAGTCGGGAATTTTTAAATAAGATTAATATTATAACTGATGAAAAACAAATAATCGGTCAATTTGTTAATGTGGGAACTTCGATTCCTGAAGGTGGTTTATTTTATCAAAACCAAGTTGTTAGTGAAGATGAATTACCGGATTCCTTATATGAAGATTTAGAAGAAGGTACAATTTATCAATTGCCAGTTAATAATGAAACAACCTTTGGTAACTCCATTTATCCTGGTAATTATGTCGATTTATACATGAAAGCTAATGATGATGGTACCATTTTAATTGGCCGGTTAATTGCTAGTATTAAAGTAATTGGGGTTAAAGATAGTCAAAATCAAAATGTGTTTGATTCAAGTACAACGAGAACACCAGCTAGATTAATCTTTGCAGTTAATGATGAACAAAATCAATTATTAATGGCTGCTAGTTACATTTCGGGTGTGGAAATATTCCCAATTCCTCGGGGTCGATATTATACCGAACAAGAAGG
The DNA here is from genome assembly GCA_947589165.1 of uncultured Bacilli bacterium. Lineage (GTDB taxonomy): Bacteria > Bacillota_I > Bacilli_A > RF39 > UBA660 > Onthocola_B. Next base: position 1,748 of record CANQCH010000108.1, on the reverse strand, counting down.
AGAAACGACAGTTGATAGCCAAAGATTAGTTGACTTTATTAACTCTCGTTCAATGGTTGCAGAATAATAAAAAAGAAGAGGTGACTATTTGTGAACGATGCAATATTTTCACAAATTGATTTTGGGCCTTTAAAAGAGTTTTTGGAAGAAGATAATGTAACCGATATATCTTATTCAAATAATGGCCAAATCCATCTAAAAACTCTTGATAAAGGTGTATATCGGGTTGAAAGACCAGAAATAAATAACGCTTTAATGGAAAAGCTGGCTTTTCAATGTTCCAATGTCATGGGCAAATCATTTAATATGGCCCATCCTTTTTTGGATGCTGAATCAGCTGAATTACGGCTTAACTTTATCCATGATTCCATTTCTACGAATGGGATTTCGTGTACGATTCGGAAAACTCCAGCCAAAATCAGATTAAATAAAGAAAAATTATTAAATGAACAATATGTTACCGAAAATTTGCATGATTTTTTAATGACTTGTGTTGAAGGTCATTGCAATATTATTGTAAGTGGGGAAACTGGTTCAGGGAAAACTGAATTAGTAAAATATTTAGCTTCTCATACCAAAGAAAATGAAAAAATTATTACGATTGAAGATACTTTGGAATTACACTTAGATAAGATTTTTCCCCATCGGGATATCGTCGCTGTTAAAACTAATAACATTGCATCTTATACCGATGTCTTAGTAACGTGTATGCGGCAAAATCCGAAGTGGATATTATTATCAGAAGTACGGAGTGCCGAAGCCGTGATGGCAGTTAGAAACTCTATTTCTTCTGGGCACAATATTATTTCGACCATTCACTCCGATCGGGCTTTAAATATTCCCATGCGGTTATATAGCTTACTCGAAAATAATATTGATATTGAACAATTTTTAACCTCCATCCATCGTTATGTGCAATTAGGAATTCATGTTAAAGGTTATATGAGTAAAGAATTAGGCCGGTTTCAACGGGAAATTATTGAAGTGGTCGAATTTTATGTGGATGAAAATAATAAACCTTGTTCCAATATTATTTTTAAGAAAAGATTAGATGGAACTTTTGATTTTCATAATCCTTCCAAATATTTAATTGAATATTTAGGCGTTCAAGGGGTTGAACTTGATCCCCATTATTTCGTTAATAATGACGAAATTGGGCAAGATGAAAACGCCGAAAATGCCATTGAAAGTTTATAGAAAGTAGGTGAAGCCAAATGAAGACGTATGTAGAATTAGTGATTTTAATATTTATTTTTCTCTTTGTCTTATTATATCGCAAGAATCCGGGCGAAAATGTTTATAAATTTATCGTTTCGAGTATTGGCAAAATTTATGATCGCTATGCGCCTTATTCTTTTAAAACCGTTCGCGAAAAAGCGGTGGAATTAGGGCAAGAATATAATACGCGACAATATATTGTCCAAATCGTCTTAATGGGTGGCTTTGCTGGTTTAATTGGATATTTTTACTTTTATAGTATTATAATTGCTATCATTTATGCGGCCGTGACTATTTCCTTTATTCCTTACTTAGCTTTTTTACGGTGTCAACGAATTTATAGTGAATATGTTTTTGAACAAATTCAAACTTATACTACTAATGTCATCATGGAATTTACAACGACCCAAAGTTTTGTGAAAGCTTTGGAAGGGGTGCGAGATTCCGGCATCTTAGAAGATCCGGTTTTAAGTGATGTGAAAAAAATGATTGATATGTCTTATCAAAATGGGACTATCAATGCTTCTATC
>CANQCH010000107.1 GCA_947589165.1 uncultured Bacilli bacterium | reverse complement strand
TGGTTTTAGCAATTCAGGTTCAAATGGTGGGATACTTGGATCAACAAATACAACTGATGGTATTGTTGCCAATGTTATGTTAAAAAATTGTAAAAACTATGGTAACATATCATATGGTAATCAATCTGCTGGTTTAATTGCATGGGTTCAAGGAATTGTAACAATTGAAAATTGTCATAACTTTGGAAATATAACATTGAGTAACGGCTTAAGAGCAGGAGGGTTAGTTGGTGCTGGAGAAGGATCTCAAGTCGATAAATATTTGGATACATTAGTAATAAAAGAATCTTCTAATAGTGGAACTGTTTATGGTGCTAATCTAGCTAATTCTTCTAATCAAAATTCTGGTGGACTAATAGGCTTGACATCTAGTATTAGTAACGCTGCTAATCACAATATTAAATATGTAGTGATAAATTCATACAATGCTGGAGAAGTTACAGGAGGAACAGCTGGAGGGATAATAGGAAAAGATAATACAGTAGCTGGAGGAAATGTATATATTTATAATTGTGCCAATAGAGGCAATATTACAGGAAGCACCTATGGTAGTGGTATTATAGGATATACTAATAATGGATATGTGACAATTAAAAATGTATATAACTTAGGTAAAATAAGTGGATCGCAAGCATATGGTATAATATATTCAAATTTAACTAATGAAACAATAATTGAAGATGCTTATTTTGCTAAAGACTATATTCAATCTGGAAGTAATAAAAGTACGAATGGGTTGATAGCTATAAGTAGTGATGAAATCAAAAATCAAAATTTTGTCAATACATTAAATAATAATCTAACAACAATAAATTTTGAAATAAAAATGAAAGATATAAATATTTCCGGATTGTTAGAATGGAAATTAGATAGTGATAATATTCCAAACTTTAATGAAGAAATAATTTATTATCCTTATACAGGAAATTATCAAATTTTTGAAGTTCATAGGGATGGAATATATAATTTTGAATTATGGGGTGCTCAAGGAGGAAATGCTAGTACAACATATTTAGGTGGTAAAGGGGCCTATACTTTTGGTAAAATAAATTTAAAACAAGGAGAAAAATTGTATGTTTATGTAGGTCAACAAGGGGCTTCAGATTTTACATTATATGCTAATTCTATTACGGATCCTTACTCACATTATACGTGGAATGTGCCTTATTATAGAAGTTCCATTACTTATAATAATGGTACTTACTCCCATCAAATGATATCAACCAGTTTTTCTGGTAATGGTATGGCTGGTGGAGGTGCCACAGATATTAGACTAGAACCAGGCGATTGGGATTTCTTTGATTCTTTAAAAACACGAATTATGGTTGCTGCCGGGGGTGGTGGAACCCATTCCATTAACGGTATTGCTTTAGGCGCTGCCGGAGGCGCACTTACAGGATTTAATGGTGTTATTTATGGTGCCAATGGTACTGCTGCTACTGGAGGAACTCAAGATTCAGGGGGTATTAAAGGTGGCGGTGTCCATAGTACCTTGGCAACTAATGGTAGTTTTGGTAAAGGCGGTCAAAGCATGTATATGGGCGGCGGCGGTGGCTCTGGTTACTATGGTGGTGGTAGTGGTCCACATGGATCAGGAACCGCAGGATCTGGAGCAGGAGGCTCATCATTTATTTCTGGCCATCCAGATTGTAATGCCATTAGTGAAGATTCGACGGAAACAGAAATAAAGCATACTAATCAACCGGATCATTATTCAGGTAAAGTTTTTACTGAAACCAAAATGATCGCTGGTGATACAGAAATGCCCAATCCTAATGGTAATAACGAAACTGGCCATTCTGGTAATGGTTATGCAAAAATAACTTTTGACGAATAGATTCCTACTAAAAAAAGCCAATTTATATAAAATTGGCTTTTTTCAAATTTTAGAGTATAATTAAATAAATGAGGTTATTATGGAAGAAAAATATAATTTACCATTACATATGGGAATCATTATGGATGGTAATCGTAGATGGGCTAAAGAATTGGGGTTAAGTGGTAGTGATGGTCATAAGAAAGGTGCTGAAACTTTAAGAAAATTATGTCTTTATTTAAATAAAATTGGTTTAAAATATTTGTCAGTTTATGCTTTTTCAACCGAAAATTTTAAAAGAAGTGAAGAAGAAGTAAATTATTTAATGAATCTTTTTATTACGATGTTTAAACAAGAATTTAAAACATTAGCAAAAGAAAATGTTAAAGTAGTATTTTCGGGACGACGTGATCCTTTAAGAACGGATGTTTTGGCAGCCATGGATGAATTAACTAGTAAAACTAAGAATAATACGGGATGTTGTCTTAATGTTTGTCTTAATTATGGCAGTGAATATGAAATTGCGGATATGGCCAAAAAAATATGTACGAAATATCAAACTGGGCAATTAACATTAGATGACATAACTCCTGAATTAATTAAAGAAAATTTATATCAAAATTTACCACCTTTAGATTTGGTAATTAGAACGGGTGGCGAAAAAAGATTAAGTAATTTTATGTTATATCAAGCAAGCTATGCCGAATTTTTCTTTACGGATACATATTTTCCCGCTTTAGAAGAAAAGGAATTAGAAGCAATTTTAAAAGATTTTAGCCATCGTAATCGTCGGTTTGGCGGCAATTAATTTTTAAAGAAAAGCCAATTGACTTTTTTTTTTTTGATAAAATGAGGAAAAGTAGAGGAGTTGCCCCATGAAAAAAGTTTATGTCATAATAATTCATGTACTGTTAATAATAAATATTATTTTTTATATCTATCAAACTAATTTAGATAAACCGAAAACCATAGCAAGTAATGATCCAAATAATAGTAATAATTTATTAAGTATGATGATCGAAAATGATAAAGGGGAATATGAAGAAAGTGAAAATAACGAATGGCCTAGTGAAGACTATATTTTAAATAAAGAAAGAAGTGGTTGTGAAAATGGTGGCACATTAGAATATCAAGATAACAATGTCTATGTAAAAACGACAAGCTCCGATCGTTGCTATGTTTACTTTGCCAAGGATACGAT
>CANQCH010000106.1 GCA_947589165.1 uncultured Bacilli bacterium | reverse complement strand
AATATATAAGCTAACCCTTCCTAAACCAGAGCCCCAAAGGCCTGCCGAACCAATGACCACTAAAGCATTTTCTAATTGGTAGGAATTTTGACTTGTAAAAGTTAATAATCGTTCGACTCGGTAGAAAAAAGAAGTGCCAATTAATTTAATTAAAAGATCTTGGTTAAATATATATAATAGATAAAAACTTAAACTAAAAAAAGCCAGTAATCCCAAAAAAAGTAAAAACCACCATTTACTTATTTTGGCGAAAAATAATAAAGTAAAGGCAATCAGAAAGAAAAAAATAATGGCGCCCGTATCAGGTTCTAAAAAGACTAACAGGGAAGGGATTAAAGTAATGATTAAAACTTTCATAATTAATTTTAATTCGGCTTGCCAATTAAGTAATTTTGTTTCGCTAATAATCTTGATTAAATATAAAGCCAAAGCTAATTTCATTAGTTCACTCGGTTGAAAAGAAAAAAAGCCAAAAGTAAACCAAGCTTTCGCGCCATTAATAACATGACCAAAAACTAAGACTAAAAAAAGAAGCCCCAGGCCGAGTAAATAAAAGTAAAAACTATATTTAAATATCTTTTGTAAATTAAGTCGCGTAAGGAAAAAAATTAAGCCAAAACCTAAACTATACCAGAGAATTTGTTTTAATAAATGGTAGTTATAACTACTACTAATTAAACTCGCATTAGCCATATTAAGAAAACTAATTAGCATAATTAGGATGATTGGTATAAATAGTAACCCATAGTTTTGTTTTAATCTTTTCATACTTTTAGTATGTGCCATTTAACTAAATTTATCATAGAATATGGTGAGGTGAAAAGATGGCCAAATTACCTAGTGTGTATGCTAATCCCATCAATAAAAAAATAAATAATGTGCAAGAAACTTATTATGGTCGCGAAGAGAGAAATATCGATGTTAATCCCAGTAATATTACCAATAAAATAAATGCAATCTTTAGTGCCAAAGATCACATTTATAAAAGTAAAGTGCGGATTACTTATCGCGATAAAACGGCAGAAGAAGTTATTGTGGGGAAAACCAATCTAAATTTATTAACAATGGATGGTAAATTAATTCGCATAACCGAAATCGTCGATATTGAAAAGATTTAAAAAAAGTATATTGAATTATTTTTTCATAATTTCTTCAATATACTTTTTTAATTCCCGCGCATTTTTCCCAAATATGATTTTTAATTGATTGTCAATTTCGACAATTCCTTTGGCGCCTAGTTTTTGGATAGCGTCCTTATCGGCTAGCGAAACATCTTTTAAAATAACTTTAAATCGTGACATATTACATTCCGTATTTATAATATTATCTTTGCCACCTAAATAAGTTATTAATTTGTTCGCTTCAATATTAAAATCTCGTTTGGTAAGTTTAATAATTACTAAGGAAATTATTGCTAAAACGACGGCAATAATTAAATATTGGATTATTCGCGGCATTATCATCACCAAAATAATTATACTACATTTTTCCAAAAATTAAAACTAAACTCGCAAGCACGTATTTTTTAAACAATCATAAATTATTAATGAGAATACATGAAAGGGTGAAAATTATGAACAATAATAATACAAATAATGAACAACAAGGCAACTGCATTAATGAAATTTTATGTGTCATCTTAGTTTTACAAGAAAATGCTTGTCCGGATAATTGCTTACAAACCTGTGATCGACCTGTTTTAGGTGGGGGAGCAAATTGCTTAATTTGTAATACACGACCAGTAATGCTTTATACTTGCTGCGGTAATGGGGTTCCTTGGAGCATGCCAATTACCAAAGATGCAACGACAAGTTGTGCGGGTGAAGGTCAAACGGCAACATGCTCTAATGTCTTTAGAGTAGAAAAAATTGAAGGAAATTGCTGCACCTTTAGAGTCTTGGCGGAAAATGATGATACAACGAGTGTCTTACCATATGTGGCGACAAATGTTTTCTTTACCATGGATTGCAGCTGCTTATGTTCTATTAGATGTCTTTCTGATACATATGTAGATTGTCTATGTAATTAATTTAAAAACCTCATTTGAGGTTTTTTAAAATATTTAGAAAAAGTCAATTGTTTGTCAATTGATTTTTTTGTGGGAAAAATATTCAAGAAAAATGTGATTCATGCTATAATTAATTATAAGGAAGTTGTTTTATATGAGTTTAAAGAAAATATTTTGGACAATTATTATTGTAGCTATTGTCGGGGGTATTGGTTATTTTAGTTATAGTTTAATTAAAGATCATTATGCTTGGAAAGTCGAAATTGCTATTCCCGAATTAAATGTGCACAATAAACATGATATTTACGAAAGTAAAATTGGCGTTGTTTATGAAGGTGAAAAATATAAGGTCATAGAAATTTATTTAAAAGATAAAAGATACGTATGGTATAAAATTAAATTTGATAAAAATAAAACGGGGTGGATTGCCAGTGGGCGCAATAATCCTTATGTTAAAGAAATTAATAATCCCGATGCGAAAGATGATTATGATGTCGGAGAATCTTATCAATTAGATTATAAAAAACCAGTTGTTAAATTTGCCGATAATGTGTATGAAGTTTACGACCTTAAAAGTATTAATTATGATCATTTAACGATTGAAGATGCGAGTGAATATAAAATTGAACACAAAGTATATTATGAAGAACATCCCGTTGATACCGATGTTCCTCAATACTGGATTCAATATATTGTTACCGATGCCGCCGGAAATGTGACGAAAAAAGTCCAACAAATCGTATTTGATATAGAACCGGATCCCAGTAGCGTTTTAAAATTTGAAGATTTAGAAAGATAGAGCCTACGGGCTTTTTTTATTGCTTAATCGGAATAATTTAAGTTATAATATATTTACTAGAGGGTGACAAGATGCGGCGTTTATTAATTTTTTTATTGTTTTGGGTTTGGGCTTTCCCCGTTTATGCCATTGAGTTTAATTTAAATTCAACACATGCGATTTTATATAATTTAAATGAAGATACGATTCTTTATGAAGAAAAGAGTGAAGAAAATGTTGCCATTGCGTC
>CANQCH010000105.1 GCA_947589165.1 uncultured Bacilli bacterium | reverse complement strand
TATAATTATTTTAACATCTTATAAAGAGCGATGGAGGGACTAGCCCTAAGAAGTCGCACCAACCTATTAAATTAGGTGGTAATGCTAGATCTATAAGATAACTTTAATGCTCAAGGTTATCTTGGGCGTTTTTTTATGAGATGCGAGAAAGGAGTAGCGATGAAAAAACAATTTTAAATGACTATTTACTTTTAAGATGGAAGGAGTGTTTATAATGATTGAAAAAGTAAATCCAAGTCATCCCGATAAGATAGCGGATCGCATCGCGGGGGCAATCGTGGACCTCGCTTATACGAAAAATGAAAATCCGAAGGTGGCCGTGGAAGTTTTAATTGGCCATGGTGTTTGTCATATTATCATGGAAACTTCGGAACAATTTTTAAAAAAAGAAATTAGCCCAATTGTAGAAAGAATCGCGGGGAATAGCAAGTTAGATTTAAAAGTTTGTCGGCAAGATAAACATTTAGCTTTAAATCAAGAAAATGATATTCGCTGTGGCGATAATGGCATTTTTAAAGGCAAACCATTAACGCGAGAAGAACAAAAATTAAGTAAAATTGCTAGAGATATATATGAAAAATATTCTTATGATGGCAAATATATTTTAGATCAAAATAAATTAATTATTTGTCAAAGCCATGTTCAAAGGGAAGATTTAGTTAAAGATTATCCGCGGGCCATTATTAATCCCTTAGGTTATTGGACTGGTGGGGTAAATGTTGATAGTGGAGCAACGAATCGAAAATTAGGTTCGGACATGGGGCATAGTGTGACGGGTGGCGGCCTACATGGTAAAGATTTATCTAAAGCGGATGTTTCCCTAAATATTTATGCTTTTAAAAAGGCCCAAGAATTAAAAAAGACTATCGAGATTAGTTGTGCTATTGGGGATACTGTAATTGATGGGAAACCTTATAGGTTAATTGTAGAAGAAGCGAGAAAATATATTCAAGATATTGGTGGTTTTGAAAAATTTGCGGAATGGGGCTTATTTTAAAAAAACTAACTCTACGATTAGTTTGTTGCTTATAAAAAAAGACCATTCTATAATGGTATTAAGGTGATGAAATGAAACAAGAACAAATTGGTAAATTTATTGCCAGGATGCGTAAAAAGCAAAATTTGACGCAAGCTCAACTGGCCGAAAAGCTTAATGTTACGGACCGAGCCATATCAAAATGGGAAACTGGTAAGGGCATGCCTGATTCTTCTTTAATGCTTCCATTATGTCAAATTCTTCATATCAGTGTTAATGAATTATTAAGTGGCGAAGTTATTTCCGAACAAAATTATCAAGCTAAACTTGAAGAAAATTTATTAGAAACAGTTAAACAGAAAGAGTTGGCTGATCGCAAATTATTAACTTTAGAAATTATCTGGGGGACATCGGCAGTTATTATGTATTTAGTACTCGTTTTATTAATAACTTATTTAGATTTCGTTCCGTGGTTAAAACTTTTAGCAATTATGGGTGCTACTATTTTAATTTTTATTGTTAGTTTGTTTCTTTTACAAATTGAGCAGGTTGCCGGTTTTTATGAATGTCGCAAATGCCATTATAAATATGTACCTAGCTATAATCAAGTCCTTTGGGCAGGCCATATTGGTCGGACGCGATATATGCGTTGCCCTAAATGTAAACAAAAAAGTTGGCAAAAAAAGGTTATTGTTAAATAAAAAACAATGCCTTTTTATTTATTAATTAGGTTCATAGTAAAAAATAGTGACTTTTTCATCCGCTTTGTAAGTAGCTGTTTTATCAGCGGGTAGGCTAGAAATACGAATTGAACTAACCGTGTAACTTTCACCACTACCCGAACTTTCTTTTGCTTCGATGTTGGTAAATCCTGCCGTTTTAAAAGCCTGGACTACTACTTCGTAATTTAAATTTTGGGCACTTTCGGTATCATATGGTGGGGTAAGTCTGGAGGGATCATCAATATCTCGGGCATGATAGTAAATAACTATTTTTACATCATGATCAAAAATATTATCGGCACTATAATCGGTAGTACCATTAACTTTAATTTTCGTTATGTCTTCGTTAAAAGTATAGTTTTCTAATCCATATAGCGTAAGATCATATGTTGCTTTTGTTTCAATATTGGTAAAACCTTTTTCTTCAAGTTTATTTTTTACCTCTTTATAATTCTTACTCCAATAGGTAAGTTGATCAAAGCCAAGTTGGATTTTGGCTTTCGTGGGATTTTGGGCATTTACTTCTTCATAAGCTATTTTTTCAACTTTGATGCGGTCATTATGACATGTAATCCGATAAGTTATATTTGTATCATTTTGGATTTGAATTTGTTCTTGGTAATTAATTGTCGCATCATCTACTTTGCTAAAATCTATGGTATAATTACCAGCGACTAAAAAGTAAGTTAAATCTTTATTTTTCCCATGACTAAGCATGGTAGTTTCCTCTCCTAACGTTAGATTAACATCATAACGACTAAATATTAGATTATCAATAAAATCCAAATGAATATTTAATTGATATTTAGGAATCGGTTTAGTTTCATTGGCTGTTTGGTTGGAATTTGCATTGGTAGGTTTTTCATTATTATTATTATTATTTGTAAAAATGATAATTAGTGGGATAACAATAAGTAAAGTTCCAAATATAATTAGTAAATTCTCCGGCCGAAAGAATTTCTTTTTTATTTTCTTATTTGCTGAATTCATAAAACCTCTCTAATATTTTGACGCTTTTAGTATATCATAGTTTGCTGTCATGATAAATAATTCTTGCGTATTAAAAAGAACTGTGCTACTATATATTTGTACTAGTACAAATAGTACAAAGGAGAGCGTATGATAGAACTAAAAAAGTTAAGCAAAAGTTTTAGCAATAATAAGGATGTCTTGCAAGAACTAAGCTGTAAGATTCCCGACAATGCGATTTATGGCTTGGTGGGAGCAAATGGAGTTGGTAAGTCAACCTTATTAAGAATCATTAATAGCATTTATGAAGCCGACAAGGGTGAAGTTTTAATTGATGGTGTTAATGCTTATGAAAATGAAAATTTAAAACAAGAAATGGTATTTGTGCCTGATGATTTATTTTTCTTTTCTTCGTA
>CANQCH010000104.1 GCA_947589165.1 uncultured Bacilli bacterium | reverse complement strand
TAAATACCATTAATAATCGTGTCCTAATCAAAACTTTTAACATTTACAATTATAGCACTTTATTTTACTTTTTCAAGCATTTTAAACTAAATGGTTTTCTCTTTTTTAATTATTTAACAACAATATTAACTATTTTTTGTGGTACTACGATAGTTTTAACAATTTCCTTATCTTTGGTATATTTCATCACATTTTCGTGATTTAAAGCCTTGGCTAAAATTTCTTCTTTACTCATATCATTAGTGATGGTAATATCCCCTCTTAATTTACCATTTACTTGCACGCCAATCGCTATTTCATCATCAACAATTTTGGCTTCATCATATGTTGGCCAACTTTCATAAGCCATCGTTTTTTCTTCTTTAAATACTTTTTGCCATATTTCTTCCGTAATATGCGGAACAATTGGGTTTAATAATTTTAAGAAGTTTTTTGCATATTCTAAATTCCAAGTTTTTTCTTTATAAACTGCATTAACAAATATCATCATTTGAGAAATGGCTGTATTGAAGTTTAATGATTCATAATCTTCCATTACTTTTTTAACCGTTTGATTATAAATTTTATCCAAATTAGGATTATCTTGAAATTCTTTCGCTTCTTCATTATATAACCGCCAAATGCGATTTAAAAATTTACTAATACCATTAACGGCTTCATCATTCCATGGTTTATCAGCTTCTAATGGGCCCATAAACATTTCATACATTCTTAAAGTATCGGCTCCATATTGTTTTTCGACATCATCGGGATTAACCACATATTCGGGAAAACGTTTGCCCATTTTAATACCATTAGCCCCTAAAATCATCCCTTGATGAACTAATTTTTGAAATGGTTCTTTGACATTTACAACGCCGATATCATATAAATAATTATTCCACATCCGCGAATATAATAAATGACCTACCGCATGTTCGGGTCCCCCCACATATAAATCGACAGGCATCCAATGTTTAATTAATTCGGGATCTGCAATTTTTTCAGCATTATGGGGATCAATATAACGTAAGAAATACCAACTAGAACCTGCCGAACCCGGCATTGTGGAAGTTTCTCTAACCCCTTTAATGCCATTGATTTCCACATTTTTCCAAGCGGTCGCATTTTCCAAAGGTGCTTGACCATTTTGGCCTTTATAATTTTCCATATTAGGTAATACTAAAGGTAGTTCACTATCGGCTAAAGCTACATCTTTACCATTTTCTAAATGAACAATCGGAATTGGTTCACCCCAATATCTTTGCCGCGCAAAAATCCATTCCCGAAGGCGATAATTTACTTTTCGTTTAGCACAACCATTTTGGATTAATTTATCCGTGATTGCCACTTTTGCTTCTTCAACGGTTAAACCATTAAATTCCGCACTATTTATTAATTGACAATTTTTGCCTAAATAATCTTGTTTTTCAAAAGCTTTAAAATTCGTATCTTCGCCAGCAATTACTTGAATCATTGGAATATTATGTTCTTGAGCAAATTCAAAATCTCTTTGATCATGGCTTGGAACCGCCATAACGGCGCCGGTACCATAACTAGCTAAAACAAAATCACCTAAATAGATTGGGACTTCTTTATCATTAACGGGATTTATAGCCTTAATTTCTTCTAAAATAACACCACTTTTTTCTTTATTTAATTCGGCTCGATCAATATCACTTTTTTTAGCCGCTTCTTCCCGATATTTAACAACTTCATCCCAATTTTTAATCCGATTTTTTAATTCATCTACTAATTTATGTTCAGGTGCCAAAACAATAAACGTTATCCCATAAATCGTTTCAATACAAGTCGTAAAAATCGAAAATTTACCGCCATCTTTAATTTGAAATTCTACTTCAACTCCTTCGGATCTCCCAATCCAATTTCGTTGAATTTCTTTCGTTGATTCGGGCCAATCAATATTATCTAAACCGGTAAGTAACTTTTCCGCATATTTTGGAATATCAATAACCCATTGCTTCATATTTTTACGAATAACGGGATAGCCCCCTCTTTCACTTTTACCATCGATTACTTCATCGTTAGCTAAAACGGTACCTAATTCTTCACACCAATTAACTGGCATATTTATTTGTTTAGCTAAACCATCTTCATATAATTTTTTAAATATCCATTGGGTCCATTTATAAAAGGCTGGATCACTAGTTGATACTACCCGATCCCAATCATAAGAAAAACCTAGTCTTTTTAATTGACCTTGAAATGTTTTAATATTATTTTCCGTAAATGTGGCAGGATGATTTCCCGTCGATATAGCATATTGTTCCGCCGGTAAACCAAAAGAATCATATCCCATAGGATGTAAAACATTATAGCCTTGCATTCTTTTCATCCGGGCCACAATATCAGTTGCTGTATAACCTTCCGGATGCCCTGCATGTAGACCTACGCCTGATGGATAAGGAAACATATCCAAAACATAAAATTTAGGTTTCGAAAAATCCCAAATATCTGTTTTAAAAGTTTTATTTTTTTCCCAATAATCTTGCCATTTCTTTTCGATTTCCGTAAAATTATACATAATTTTTCCCTCCACTTTTATAAAAAATAATAAATGTATTTACATTATACTATAATTTAATAAAAATTTTTTAATTTTTTCAAATAAGTTGTATTAAACTTTATGTAAAAAAATTCCTTAGAATATTTTGAAAAATTAATCAAAATTTCTAAGGATTAATTATTTACATTAATAAAATATTAAGAAAATTATTCTAAATGCATTTTTTCTTTAACAGTTTTAAAATATAATTTAAAAGTATCTGGATAAGTTAAATTCAGTGGTAATTTTTCTGATAACATTATCTTAGACATTTCGTATTCTTTAGGTAATTCTTCCATTTTTAATATTTCACAAAAGCAAAGTAAACCAAAAGTACTTATTTTATAAATACACACTGGGGTTACTTTAATTTTAGTAGCTCCTGTTTCCTCGTACATTTCTCTTTTTGCTGCTTCTTCCCAAGTTTCGCCTTCTTCAATATGACCGCCAGGAATTTCCCAACCATTTCTTTTTTTATTATAAGAAAATACATATTTATCATGATATTTACATACACAAACAACTCTTGTATAATCTTTTTCATCACAATAACCTAAATCATATAATTTTACCTCTAACATAATATCCCTTTCTA
>CANQCH010000103.1 GCA_947589165.1 uncultured Bacilli bacterium | reverse complement strand
ATTTCACAAACATGCTTTGGTTCATTTTTTTGTCCCCGAAAAGGATGCGGCGTTAAATATGGCGAATCGGTTTCTAATAATAGGCGTTCAAGGGGAATTTCTTTAATAATAGATGCTAAATCGGCATTTTTAAAAGTTATAATTCCATTTACGCCTAAATAAAAGCCCAAATCAAGATAAGCTTTGGCTTCTTCTAAAGTACCCGAAAAAGAATGGATTACACCCGTAACTTGATACTTTTTTAAAGAAGCTAAAACATCTTGATGCGCTTCCCGACAATGAATGACTACCGGTAAATGATATTTATTAGCCAAAGCCAATTGCATTTCCAAAAGTTTAATTTGCTCTTGCCGTAAGTCCTTACGATAATGATAATCTAGACCAATTTCGCCAATGCCCACGATTTTAGGATTAGATATATTTTGTTCAATAAAGTTAATATCTTCTAAAGTAAATTCCGTTACGTTTTCGGGATGAATGCCAATTACTCCATAAAAAATGTCATGCTTAAGGCTTTTTAAAACTTCTTGGTTACTTTTATTATCACAACCAGCATTTATAATATATTTAATTCCGGCTTCTTCCGCATTTTTAATAATACTAGTGATATTTTCATAAAAACTTTCATAAATATGGGCATGTGTATCAACCCAATTATTCACTAACTTCAATCCTTTGGAATAAAATTTCTGGTTTATTTAGAGTAACTTCTTCTAAATTACCGAATTTTTCAATAGTAGCGAATGTTCTAGCTTGCGTATTTAATTGATTTAAGATTTTTTCGCTAGTTGTAGGCATGAAAGCTTCTAATAAAATGGCACAAATCCGAATCGTTTCTAAGATATTATAAATAACTGTTTTTAACCGCGGTAATTCGTTTTCGTCTTTTGCTAAAGTCCAAGGTGTTGTATCATCAATATATTTATTACATTTTCTTAAGACATCAAAAATTTCTTCTAAAGCTTCATTTACTTTTAATTCATCCATTTTAGCATCAACTTTGGCTTTTAAAGCTTCTACACTTTGAATTAAATCCGTATCCACACTGGCACTTACACGCGGATTAGTTATTTGCCCTTCAAAATATTTATGGGCCATAGAAATAGTCCGATTAACTAAATTACCTAAATTGTTGACTAAATCAGCATTAGTCCGGGTAATTAAAGCTTCTTCAGAAAAAGAACCATCAGCCCCAAAAGGTACTTCTCTTAAGACAAAATAACGAACCGCATCGACACCATAGCTATCGATATATTCCCGCGGATCTTTATAATTACCTAAAGATTTAGAAATTTTACCCCCATCAATAATTAACCAACCATGGCCAAATACTTGTTTAGGTAGTGGTACATCTAAAGCCATTAACATTGCGGGCCAAATAATTGCATGAAAGCGGGTAATTTCCTTTCCCACTAAATGAAGATCTGCTGGCCAATATTTTTTATAAAGTTCGGCATTTTCATCAGGATAACCTAAAGAAGTAATATAATTACTTAAAGCATCTAACCAAACATAGATAACATGATCGGGATCAAAAGGTACCGGAATGCCCCATTTAACTGAGGTCCGGGACACACATAAATCTTCTAAACCAGGTTTTAAAAAATTGTTAATTAATTCATTTTTCCGCGATAAAGGAAGAATGAAATCCGGATTAGCTTCGTAATATTCTAATAATTTATCTTGATATTTACTTAATTTAAAGAAATAAGCATCTTCCGTTACTTCTTTTACTTCCCGACCACAATCTGGACATTTTCCATCTACTAATTGTGTTTGAGTCCAAAATGATTCGCAAGGAACACAATATAATCCTTTGTAAGAACCTTTGTAAATTTCGCCTTTGTCATATAATTTTTGAAACATGGCTTGAACGGCTTTTACATGTGACTCATCCGTAGTTCTTATAAAATAATCATAAGATATTTCTAATTTTTCCCATAAATCTTTAGCATTTTCGATAATTTCATCGACATATTCTTTAGGCGTTACACCAT
Source organism: uncultured Bacilli bacterium (assembly GCA_947589165.1). Lineage (GTDB taxonomy): Bacteria > Bacillota_I > Bacilli_A > RF39 > UBA660 > Onthocola_B. The sequence continues at coordinate 1,147 of CANQCH010000103.1, read as the reverse complement.
TTTCTTCAGCTTTTTGAGCAATTTTGGCACCATGTTCATCAGTCCCAGTTTGAAAAAAAACATCGTAACCATTTAGTCTTTTGTACCGCGATAATGCATCCGCGATAATTGTCGTATAACAATGGCCAATATGAAAATTTGCACTTGGATAATATATTGGCGTCGTAATATAAAATTTTTTATTCATCATTTTCACCTTTTTTTAAACCTTTCTTATTTCATATATATTTCTTACTGTTGGTACATTATACATTCGATCATCCTTATTAAGTAAAATTTCGTTCATTCCTAAACCTCCAAATAAAAAAGCCATAAACTAAGGACGAGTTTAACCCGCGGTACCACCTTAATTCATGACTAATCATGCACTTTAATCTTAACGCGATTAGACGATTTAACTCCAAAATTCATACTCCTTAGATTCCAATGTTTCATTTCACCAATTAGAAACTCTCTAAAAAATTCCTCTAAGTACCCATTTCTTCTCGGTCAATTACCACCATTTTAACATTAAAAAATTGATATTTCAACAAATATCAACTTTACTAGCTAAAATTTTCGCAATTAGCTTGGTTAAAACTTTATTATCTTCTTTTCGCTTATTAATTAAAATAACTAAGCCTAAGGAATCTAAAGAAGAAATAATGGGAACAATAGAAAAATAACCTTCAATTTTTTGTTTATTTAACCATAATGTATCATTATTTTCACTATTATATATTTCCCGCTCATCAATTAAACTAATTAATTTAGCATCAAGATCTTGATTTAGAAAATTTTGATATTTTTCGCTTGTACAAATAACTTTTTCTCGATCGGTTATTAATAAATCGATATCTACCAAAGAAGTAATTATGTTTACTAATTTGGTTCCAATATCCAGAAAGTTATGCATTTGATTATGTTTTTTTAATAAAATGGCATCATCATCTAAAAATATTTCTAATGATTCGCCATCACGAATTCCTAAATTTCGTCTAATTTCTTTAGGAATAACAATTCTTCCTAATTCATCTATTTTTCTTGTAACGCCTGTCGCTTTCAAATACTTCACTCCAATTCTCATTTGTTAGTTTGGAGTTTTATTTTAAATTTATACTTAAACTTGACAAGTATTTTCAACCATGTTAAGATACTTTGCAACAAA
>CANQCH010000102.1 GCA_947589165.1 uncultured Bacilli bacterium | reverse complement strand
AAACGCACTTATCATCATCCCTTACATCTTAATTAAAGTATACAAAAATAGGCTTTTTTTGTCAATTATCTTATCCTTTTTTATTTGGAAGTTTATTTTGTCATATTTTGGCGAACGATACTACTTTAATTTAACTTTCTAAAAATTTATAATAGTTCCTTGTTACCAGTTTTATGAAAAGTACTTACTATCTTTCTTTAAGAGGGTTTTGGGTTTTTACTTAAAATTACTTATTGGAGGTGGTTTTAATGGATGATTTTTTTCTGAAGTTAATTATTCTTCTCTTAATTTTACAATTAGGACAAAATAAAAGTACTCCTCATAAGTAGGAGCACATACTAATCGGTAAGTGCTACTCCTGGTAACACTTACATTTTGATTATAACGAAAAAATTTACTTTTAACAAGGTATTTATTTAATTTTTTTATTTAAGATACTTTTTAAAATTTTTAAATTCCGTACTATCAGTTAAATCCGTCTTGGCTAAATCTTCTAAAAGATTTTTTTGTTTACGATCAACTTTAGATGGAATAATGACTTCAATAATGGCATACATATTACCTTTCATAAGCGAATTAGGGGTTTTAATTCCTTTCCCTTTTAATTTTAATTTGGTGCCATTTTGCGTTCCTGGTTTTATTTCTAAAATGACATTACCAGTTAAAGTAGGAATTTCTTTTTTGCAGCCTAAAGTAGCTTCAACAATGGTCGTTGGGACTTTTAAATAAATATCTTGGCCATCCCGTTCAAATAAGGGATGATCTTTAATTTTAAATTCAATGTAGATATCGCCATTGGTACCCCCATTTTTTGAAGCATTACCTTTACCACTTAAACGAAGTTGATAGCCATCATCGACACCTTCTGGAATCGTCACGGTGAATGTTTTCGTTTTACTTACAATTCCCTTACCCCGACATTCATCACAAGGGTTTTCAAAAGTTTTACCCTTACCCCGACAATCAGGACAAATTTTTTGGGTTTGCATGTAACCAAATATTGTTTGTTGTTGTTCTAAAACGCGGCCAGCGCCACCACAGGTACGGCAAGTTTTTTCATTAAAACCACCTTCCCCATGACATTTAGGACAAACCGTATCTAAATCTAATTTAATATCTTTTTCACAACCAAAAACAGCTTCTTCAAAAGTTAAATTTAATAAAATTCTTTCATCTTGACCCCGACTATGAGCATCCCGCGTGGAACGACTACGACCAAAGCCGCCAAAGCCAAAACCACCACCAAATAAATCATTTAAAATGTCGTCTAAGTTAATATCACTCGCATCAAAGCCACCAAAACCACCGGCTCCAGCGCCACCATTTTGGAAAGCCGCATGGCCAAATTGATCGTATTGTTGGCGTTTCGTAGGATCAGATAAAACGGCATAAGCTTCCCCGATTTCTTTAAATTTTTCAGCTGCCCCCGGTTCTTTATTTACATCGGGATGATATTGTTTCGCTAACCGCCGAAAAGCCCGTTTAATTTCTTCGTCTGTAGCTGTTTTACTAACACCTAAGACTTCATAATAATCTTTTTTATCCATTATTTATCACCTTCTTCATCATATAATTCTGCTAGTTCTTTAACTAAGCCTTGAAAATACGCAAAAGCTTCGTTATAAGTTGTGGCATCTAGCATATCGACACCGGCGACTTTTAAAGAAGCAATCGGATCGATGGTACAACCTAAAGTTAAAAATTGTAAATATTTATTTACGGCCTCTTTCCGATTTTCTAAAATATCCATAGCAATTTTAATCGCCGCCGCATAGGCTGTTGCATATTGATAAACGTAAAAAGAGTTATAAAAATGTGGAATCCGCATCCATTCGTATTGAATTAATTTATCAACAACAATATTATCGCCAAAATAATCTTTATTTAATTGATAATAAATCTTATTCATAACTTCATTAGTTAAGATGCCACCTGCAGCTTCATATTCATGAATTTGCTTTTCAAATTCCGCGAACATCGTTTGCCGATAAATTGTTGCTTTAAAATCACCAATTAAATCATCAATTAAATATTTTTTTAATTCCTTATCCGTCGTTTGCTTAATCAAATATTTACTTAGTAAAATTTGGTTAACTTGACTAGCTACTTCAGCGACAAAAATCGCATAATCATAATCTTGATATGTATTATTTTTAATCGCATAATAATAATGCATTGCATGCCCTAATTCATGAATTAAAGTCGAAACATTTTCTAAAGTATTATCAAAACTTACTAAGACATAAGGATGAACATTATAAGCCGCCGTACAATAAGCCCCGTTTCTTTTATTTTCGTTTGGACAAAAATCAATCCAGCGATTTGTAAAAGCTTGTTCTAAATCATGAGTATATGTTGGGCCTAAAACTTTTAAAGCTTCCATAATTAAATCTTTGGCTTCCGTTTGGCTATATTTTTGGTTACTACCAGTACCAAGCGGCGCATAAGTATCATATAAATGTAATTTATCGACATTTAAAGCCTTTTGTTTAAGATGCCAATAATCACTCAAAGGGGCAATATTTTTTCTTACCACTGCGATTAAATTAGTATAAACCGCAACCGGAATATCTGCTGCATATAAAGATGCATGTAAAGCGGAATCATACCCTCTTACCCTAGCCATTTTATTATTATTTTTCACTTGATTACTTAATAAAGCCGCATAGGTATTTTTAAATTGGCCATACGTTTGATACAACTTATGAAAAGCTTTCTTGCGCACTTGGCGGTTAGGACTATGACTTAAATTACGATAGCTCTTTTCATCTAATGTAATCATTTTCCCTGCTTCATCCCGCATTTTACCAAATTTTAAATCCGCATCAGTTAACACCGAAAAAACATCATCTGGCGTTGCTAAAGAACTACTAATTTGGGAAATAATTTGTTCTTCCGCTTTACTTAAGGTATATTTTTGAAATTTGAATAGCTCTTTTAACATCCGCGCATAGGGTTGTAATTTAGGATTAGTTTTAAGATATTTGGTAATTAAATCATAATTCCCTTTTAATATTTCGGGGGCCATATAAGCCGAAGCTTCCCGAAAACTCTCGTATAATTTAACTACTTTACCATATAAAGTTTGATATTTAGGATCTGCCGTATCTTGATCATTTTGAATATGGCCATAAATAATTAATTGTTCCATATTCTTGGACATTTTATTATCAAATTCTAAAGCTTCAAATAAGGTATCAGCATTATC
>CANQCH010000101.1 GCA_947589165.1 uncultured Bacilli bacterium | reverse complement strand
ATGATTTGTCCTTGGCAGGTTTCGCCAATGCCAAGGCTTGTTTCCGTATTCGCTTTATTTATATCTAGTTTCAAGGTTACATAAAAGACTTGGCATTTTTCTTCATTTTCCTTACATGCTTCGACTCCATCTTCGGTGGCTCTTTCTCGATACTCACTTACCAAGTAATATCTATTTCGTCCTTCTTTTTCATCTTCGTCTTCTTCCAAATTCATCGTTTCAATATATCGGGTTAATCCATCATTTAAGCCTTCATACGATTTTTCACATTTACTATTTTCTTCCGCATTATAACATTTACTTATTACTTCTTCACTTACGATGACCATTTCACTTACGTTAAACTCTTTTTTGATTGTTTCTAATTCGGCGGGATATTCGGCATTTTTTTGATATTCCGAATACAAGTTATTTTCTAATTCTTCAATTTTAACAACGTACTTTTCTTGAAATGCTGTTTCTTTTACTTTACTTATTTCCGTTTTATTAATTAAAAAATCTGCCAAGTAATAATTTCGATATAGATAACTTATATCGTCATAATACACTTTACTCTTTTCTTCCGTGATCGCATTACGATAACTACTATACAAGACGAGTAAAGCCGCGGCCAAGAACACGATTGTGATGATTGTTTCAATAAACACAAATCCTTTTTTCTTCATTTTTATCTTCCCTATTCTTATTTTTTATTATAAAATATCCCCATTAAAAAAGCAACTAAATTTAGTTGCTTTCCCGATATTTTTCATACCATTCTTTTAATTTGGTTGTCGTTTTATTCCATAAGTTTGTACTAAAATTTTTAACTAAAGAAAAGGCATTTTTCGTATACAATACTAATTCATCTTTTTCATCAATTAAAGCCTGATAATCAGTTTCCCCTAATTTTTCTTTCGTAAAATCGTTAATATTGGCCGCCCCTTTTTTAATTAATTCACTGATTTTATTAAAAGCGGCACTAGTTTTACTCGAAATTTTTTCTTTATAACCGGGAAATTTAGCTTCAATTTTGGCATCAATTCGGGCCACAATACTTAAAACTTTTTGTTTACCTTGATCAGTTAATTCAGCAAAAGTAATTCCCTTAATTTTACCATCATAAAATAGAAAATCGACTAAACTAATAAATACGCCTTTAAAAGTTTTATCATCTTTACTATTCGTTAATAAGGTATCTACATTATGTTCTAAATTTTCTACTTCTTCAATAACTTTTTGATCTTTTGAAGATAAATTATTCTCATTATTATTATTATTATTTGTTGATGTTGGTGTTTCGGTTGGATTTGAATTATTAGGTTTTACTTCTTCGCTTGGTTTAGTATTATTAGAGCTATTATTGTTATTATTGGTAGTAGTACTATTATTACTAGAATTATTATTTGCCGGTTCATTTTCGGTTGGCTTAGAGATTATTTCATCATCCGTTAAAGTCGAATTTTCTTCAGTGGGGACATTTACATTAGCGTCATTTTCTTCTGCGGCTGACGTTTCTTCCGTTTCAGAAACTGGCGGTTGTTCTTCTTTTAACATTTCATGGTCATGATAAATAATTATCCCCACCGTAATTAAACCAATAAAAACTAAAATACTATAAATAATAATTTCTTTTTTTTGATTTGAATTCATTTTCTACCTCATCTTATTTTAGTTATATTTTTATCTTTTGGTTCCCATTTTGGCACACATTAACTCATACTTTTCTTGGGCTAGTTGTTGCGACTTTTTAATACCATCATTTAAAATATTATCTAATTCTTGACTATTAATTAATTCTTCATATTTAGTTTGAATTAATGCTATTTCATGCGCTACTACTTCGCCAACATATTTTTTAAATTCGCCATAACCTTTACCGGCAAATTCTGTTTCGATTTGACTTATTGATTTATTTTCCATAATGGCTAAAATATTAATTAAATTTGAAATTCCCGGTTTATTTTCTTCATCAAATTTAATTATATTATCGCTATCTGTCGTGGCTTTCATAATTTTTTGTTTTATTACTTCTGGCGCATCAAACATACTAATAACCCCTTGGGGATTTTCTTCGGATTTACTCATCTTTTTCGTCGGATCTTTTAAGTCTTTAATTTTTGTTCCTTCTTTACTAATTAAAACTTCAGGTAAAACAAAAGTTTCGCCATAGCGATTATTAAATCTTTCGGCGATATTACGAGCTAATTCCACATGTTGTTTTTGATCAATTCCCACCGGAACATAATCCGCATCACAATATAAAATATCCGCGGCCATTAAAATGGGATATGTAAGTAAACCCACGGAAAAATTCGCATTTTGCCGCGACTTTTCTTTAAATTGAATCATTCTTGATGCTTCCCCATAACTAGTGGTACATTCTAACATATAAGAAATCGCGGGAATAAAAGCATTTTCCGATTGAACATAAATGGTATTTTTTTTCGGATCAATTCCACAGGCAATATACATCGCAATAAATTTTTTGATCCGTTCTTGTAATTCATGCGGATCTTGGGGAATCGTTAAAGCATGTAAATCCGCGACAAAAATAAATGATTCATATTCTTCTTGATATTTTATCATTTGTTTTATTGCTCCAAGATAATTTCCTAAAGTTAAATCACCTGTCGGTTTTAAACCAGTTAAAATTCTTTTCATCTTTTTTCTCCTTAATAACCAAATAATTGAACCCAAAAATAAGTTCCTTGAAATTTATATACCCCAATACCGATTGATTTATAACTACTATTCATCATATTCGCTTTATGGCCAGGAGAATTATACCAACCATTCGCCACTTTTTCTGGTGTGCCATAACCATAAGCAATATTTTCAGCGAAAGCTAAAGAAGAAACCGTAAAACATGACGTACCATCCGGCCGCGTATGCGAAAAATTATTAGCCCACGCCATTTCAATTGCTCTTACGGATGCGGCTAAAACTAAATCATTATTTAATGTTAAAGGCGCCACATTAGCTTCTTGGCGAAATTTATTAACATAAGTTAAAACTTCATTAATTTCTTTACTATACTTACTAGCTTCGCTTTTAGCTTCCGGCATTATTTCCGCGGTTGTTGCCTTAAAAGTAGAATAATCGTACTTGTCTTTAGCACTTCTTTTCGTTTCTTTTTTACTACCATCGGAATAAACATCATAATAAATAGTCGTTGTTGTCTTTATTTTAACCCCATATTTCGTACTTGTACTTACAACATCTTCACTAGTAGTACCGGTTTTCTTTACTTTAGGTGTC
>CANQCH010000100.1 GCA_947589165.1 uncultured Bacilli bacterium | reverse complement strand
AGAAACATTAGTATTATTATAATCACACTTATTACAGTTTTTTTCTATAAAACGGAATTCCAAATAAAAATCAACGAGGGTAAGTTTTTTTCGTAAACATATCTTGTGAAGAATAACTTTTTAAGTTATAATGATAAAAGAGGATAGATATTATGAATAAGAAAGGGTTTATTTCAATTTCGGTTGTTTATACATTATTCATTTTATTTTTAATGCTATTATTATCGGTTTTAACTGGTTATGTTACTAATCGGATTCTTTTAAAAACGGCGAAAGGCGATACGACAGAAATTTTAATTAATAGTGAAGATAATCGGCAGTTAAATGTCGTTTGTCGGAATCAAAGATTAAGTACTTGTTTTATGGAACATTATAATTTAGATAAAAGTTTAATTTATCATGATAATGATCCTATTGATAGTGAAAGTGCTTTAGAAGCAAGTGATAAAGCTTATCGGTATGTGGGCGCTAATCCTTTTAATTATGTGTGTTTTGGTTCCGATGCCGAAGTTTGTCCTGCGGAAAATTTATATCGTATTATTGGGATATACAATAATCAAGTGAAATTAATTAAAAATCAAGGTCTTGGGGCAAAACAGTGGAATAATACAGCGATGAATTATTGGCGCGATAGTAGTTTATACGAATATTTAAATAATGCTTTTTTAAATAGTTTTAATGATTTTTGGCAACAAAAGATTGTAAAAACAACTTGGAATATTGGGGGAGTAACTTATAATATTGGATTAAGTTCTAATGCCCTAACTGCTTATAATCAAGAAATTAGTAATTTAGTCACGGTTAATGCGAAAATTGGGTTAATGTATTTAAGCGATTACTATTATGCGGCAACACCGGAATACTGGACTTATAAAGGCTTAGATAATGGTGGCGCGGATTATCGCTTGAGTAAAGCAGCCAATTGGCTCGCCGGAAATAATGAATTTATCTTAGCCAATAATCAAGATAATCTAACACAAGCTTATCGTACATTTACGGCTGGTTTTGTGGGTGTCGAAACTGTGACAACCAGTTTAGATGTAAGACCAACGTTTTATTTATATCCCCAAGTAAAATTAATTGATGGTTTAGGGACCGTGAGTGATCCTTTACGGGTAGCGTAGGAGTGAAAAATGAAATTAAATAAAAAAGGTTTAACTTTAATTGAATTAATTATTAGTGTCGTTTTAGTAACGGTCGTAATGTTTTTTATGTATCGGTTATTAAATGATGTTAATGCCGAAAATAATGATGCGAGTTATGCTCAAAAAAATCAAATTAATCGGGCGGAAATTTTAAAAGAAATTGAAGATGATATTTTAGCGAAAAAAATGACCAGTATCGCGGATGAAAGTACGAGTGATACTTTAAAAATTACTTTTAATTTTAGTGATGGAACACAAAGTACGATTACGGCAACAACGAATGTTTTTCGTTATCTTAATACCGAAGGTAACGAGCGAAAATGGACGATGCAAGAAGCAACTTTAAATATTGAAAAAGCAAAAATAACTTATAATAAGGATGATACCACCCAAATTAAAAGTTGGTTATTAAATATTGAAGTTTACACGGATAATGATGAAAATCGCAGTTGTGCTAAATGTAGTAATAATGTCGTTGATGATATCGTTATTAGTTATGTAAGTGATGCCTCTTTGGTGGCGGTTCCCGAATGTCTAGGTAATAAGTGCAAGTAATATGCTTAATAACATTTGATAAATTCTGCCCCGAAGAAAAAAATGATAATTAAGCTTAAATTCATCCAAGAGACATTTAACTTGACTATGAATACTTAAACCGCCAAAGGAGACAAAAGCAATGGCCACAATCTGCTTTAATTTATAGGCTAAGGGATAATCAATTAAATAATTTAAGCCTTGGGTTACTTCGAGAAAACCTTTAAGAATTAAGGTAAAAAAGGGCTTAAAATGGAAAAAATTAGTGCAGAGATTGGTTATAACCATAAAGAAAGTAATGGTGCCTAAAATCATTAATAAAGTATTAAAGCTTTTATTTAAAGAAGCCCCTAAGTTAAAGGTGGCTTTTTGCGTATTGGTTAAAGAATGATTTGTTATTTGATGTTTCGTAAAAACGAAAATAATAATATTACTTAAATAATGAATAATAATTAATTTTAAAGCAATTTTTAGATTAAAAAGTGTCCGAAAAAAAGTATACATGAATAAGGGGTTAGCAAAATAAGTAAATAAAAGATACTTATTGGCGGTAGTTTCCGTAATTTTTCCTTGGTGATAAAGTTTACCAATAATAAAGGCATTCGCCGGAGCACCACTTAATAAGGCTAAAAAAAAGACTAAAGGCGTTGTCGTTTTAAATAATTTCTCGACATTTAAATTAATTAAAATATCGTTAATGACAAACATGAGAAATAAAAAGGGAAAAACTTTATGCAGCCAAACGTTAAAGGCTAGTAAAGTGGAATCTAAAACAATATTATAGTTTAAAAAAATAATAATTACCAAAAAGAGAAAAAGAATGATTAATATTTTTGTTTTCATCGTTAAAATTATATGTTTTTATTAATAATTTATTATTTTTTTGCTATAATTAGGAAGAAGGTGAAAGTAAAATATGGGGAATGGTTGGGAAAAAGTAAAAAAATTTTTTCGTAAAAATAAAACTTTTATTAAATATTTAATATTTATTGTTATTTGTTATTTATTGATAACGATTGAACTACCTTTTGTAGTTTATAAACCGGGCGGGATTGTCAATTTAAATAATCGAATCAATATTAAAAATGATAATATTGAAGGTAGTTTATCAATGAGCTATGTTTCCTTAATGCGCGGAACTATACCCGTGGTCGGTTTATCTTATCTTTTACCGAATTGGGATCTATTTCCCCGGAGTGAAGTAACCATCGATAATGGTAGTATTGATGAATTAATGGCTTTAGAAAAAGTTTATATGGCCTCATCAATTAATAATGCCACGTTTGTGGCTTATCAAAAAGCCGGGAAACCCATTACGGTTAAAAGTCAAACCAATCATATTGTCTATATTACAGATGAAGCTCAAACTAATTTAGCCTTATCTGATGAAATCATCGCCGTCGAAAAGCAAAAAATTACGACCCTTGCCGATATTAGTACGATTTTAAAAGATTATCAAGCCGGCGATAAAGTTGAAGTTTTAATTAAACGAAACAATAAAGAAATGAATGCCTGGGCGATTCTTTATGAACTAGATGGGACGATAAAAATGGGTATATCCATTTTACCAACGTATGAATATGAAACTGATCCGGACATTAAAATCACGACGAAAAGTAGTGAATCTGGTTCCAGTGGGGGTTTAATGATGGCATTGGCTATTTATAATAAATTAACCCCGGAAGATATTACCAAGGGGAAAAAGATTGTCGGGACGGGGACCATCGATCAAAATGGCGAAGTAGGTGAAATTGATGGCGTTAAATATAAAATTTTAGGTGC
>CANQCH010000099.1 GCA_947589165.1 uncultured Bacilli bacterium | reverse complement strand
TTCTTTTGGTTATTGGTTTCGTTTTCTTTTAAATTGGGAACTCCTAAAGATTTAAAACCAGCATCTTTAATCATCTTCTCTAAATCTTTGATCGTTAAATTATCTTCGTATTCAATTAAAGCTTGAGCTAAAACTAAATTAACGCTGGCTTTAACTCCCGGTTGTTTATTTAAATATTTTTCTAAGCCGACGGAGCAAGCACTACAACTCATTCCGTCAATTTTTAAAATTATTTTTTGCATAAGTCCTCCTAATTAATTCGTTTAATCGTTTGCATAACTTCATCCACAATCGTTAAATTATCGTTTTTAATATTATCGACGACGCAAGTCGCAAGATGTTTTTTTAATATCTCCAATCCTAAACTTTTTAAGGAATTATTAACCGCGGATATTTGAATTAAAATATCATCACAATAGCGATCGTTTGCAATCATTTGACTAATTCCGCGAATTTGACCTTCGATAGTTTTGGTGCGTTTTAATAATTTTTCTTTTTCATCAGTGCTTCTTTTTTTGACCTTTTGGTTAGCCATAACTTATCACCAGCAAAATTATAACACCCCCTAGGGGTATAGTCAAATAAGTATTAAATAATGCTAAAAAAACATTACTTGGCAACTACTTTACAGCTTTTCCAACACGGATTTTGGCTTGTTTTGTCGAAAGTGTTTAAAAAAATTAGGAATGCTCTATTATGAATATAGAAGGTGATAAATATGTTAAAAATTGATGCGGAGTATCACGAGGGTGTCCTCTACGTGCGATTAAATGGTAACTTAACCGCTAAAAATAGTTATAAAATTAATAACTATGTTATTCCGGTGGTGGCCAAACATCAAATTAAATATTTAGTCTACAATTTACATGATTTAAAAAATATTGATACTAAAGGTTTAGATGCCATTATCAATAGTAAAATTATGATGAAAAAAAATAAGGGGAAAATGCTTATCTGTCATGTTGGTACCCATATTGATAAAATTTTAAAAAGTTTAAAAATTCCCGTATTACGAAATGAAAAAGAAGTATTAGCGTACTTGGAGGCTTAAAATGGAAGAGAAATTAGTCGCTACCTATAGCAAATTAATTTGGTATTTAGCTAATCACTTTTATGGGGTGGATAAAGAAGATTTAGTGCAAACAGGCCGACAAGCTTTAATTGAAGCCTACCGCCAATATCAAGAAACCAAAGGGGGTAAATTTAGTAGTTACGCTTATTTATATATTTATGGAGCAATGTATAAACTAGCTTGTAACCGTCCTTTAAAAATTAGTCGGGATCTATTAAAATTAAAAAAACGGTTAGAAAAAGCTCGTGAAGTCTTAACGCAATTAAATGGTTGGGAACCATCTGATCAAGAATTAGCTGAGTTCTTAGAACAAAAAGTTGATGATATTAAAATGGTCCGCGAATGTTTCGTACCGGTTATTTCCATTGATGATGAAAATAGTGAAACACGTAATTTACACGAATGTATTGCGGATGCGAAAATACTGGATCCGGATGCCAAAATTTTAATTGATGAAAGTATGCAAGTATTAGATCCTTTAGAACGTAAAATTATTAATTCACGTTATTACGAGGATTTAACTCAAGCAGAAACGGCTTTGAAATTAGGCCTTAATCAAGTTAAAGTTTCGCGTTATGAAGCCCGTAGTTTAACAAAAATGCGCGAGTTTATTAATTTATAAGGTATATAATTTTTTACTTTATTCATAATAAAAACAGGTGATAAAGTGAAAAAGGAAGATTATAAAAAGCTAGTTAAAAAAATATCGCCCAAAGAACATCGTTTAAGAAATCTGGGCGTTTCGTTTTTAACCGGTGGTTCCATTGCGTTAATGGGTGAATTAACAATTACGATTTTAATTAATGTTTTTGGCATTTCGCGGGTAGAAGCAGGCGGTTGGTTAGCTTTAATAATTATTTTTATTGCTTGTTTATTAACCGCTTTAGGCTTTTTCGATAATTGGGTTAGTCGGTGCAAATGCGGTTTAATTATTCCCACCACCGGTTTTGCCCATTCGGTAGCCAGTAGTGCTCTTGATTATCGTAATGATGGTCTTATTACGGGTTTAGGGGCTAACTTTTTTAAATTAGCTGGTTCGGTGATTTTATATGGCGTTCTTAGTGCCTTTATTTTGGTGATTGTGCGGGTGATTATCGGTGGCTAGTTTTAAATTTAAAAATGTTTATATCGCAGATTATTATTCTTTAGTGGGACCAATAGAAAAAGAAAGTCGGCTAAAGAATTATGATTTAGCCATGAATGATTATTATTTTCACGAAAAAACTTTTGAAAAAGCGGAAATTAAAATGCAACAAACCGTTATTGATAATTTATTGGAAAGACATCATTTGACCATTAAAGATTTTGATCTTTTAATTGGGGGCGATTTATCTAATCAAATTAGTATTACTAATTATAATGCGGTTAATTATAATATTCCTTTTTTAGGTATTTATTCGGCTTGTGCTACCTTTGCGGAGTCTTTAATTATAGGAAGTAATATGCTGGATAATACTAATATTAAAAAGACCATGTTAATTACCAGTTCCCATAACTTAAATGCCGAAAAACAATTTCGTTATCCGGTGGAATATGGGGCACCTAAACCGCATACATCCACTTTTACAACGACAGGAGCAATTAGTACCATGTTAACCAAAACTCCCGGGAAAATCAAAGTGGAATCTGCGACTATTGGGCGCGCGATTGAACTAGGGATTAAAGATGCCAATAATATGGGCGCGGTTATGGCCCCGGCCGCCGCTTCCACTTTGCAAACACATTTAACGGAATTAAAACGCGATCTTAATTATTATGATTTAATTTTAACCGGTGATTTAGGTTGCATTGGCTCTAGTATTTTAAAAGAATTTTGTGATAAAACTTATAATTTAAAATTAAAAAAATATTTAGATGCCGGATGTGAATTATTTTTAAAAAGTCAGGATACTTATGCGGGTGGTAGTGGCCCCGCTTGTTTACCTTTAGTTTTATATAATAAGATTTTAAAACAAAATAAATATCGAAAAATATTAATTATTGCCACCGGAGCTTTACATAGTGTGGCCATGGTAAATCAAAAAGAAAGTATTCCAGCGATTGCTCATGCTGTTAGTTTGGAGGTTTTATCATGAATTATTTAGGAGCCTTTTTATTCGCAGGCAGCGTTTGTGCTTTGGGACAAATTATTTTAGATAATACGAAATTAACCCCCGGGCATATTACGAGTATTTTTACGGTGTTAGGAGCCTTTTTATCCTTTTTAGGTTGTTATGATTATTTCATCGCCCATTTTGGTACCGGTGCGACAGTCCTTATTTCTAATTTTGGCCATATGCTTTATTCGGCTGCCTATCAAGGCTATTTAGAAGAAGGCTTTTTAGGTATTTTTAGTGGCATGTTTACTAAATCATCGATTGCCATCACGGGAGTAATTATCTTTTCCTTTATTTTTGCAATTATTTTTAAACCGAAAGATTAAAAAAGAAAATGTAGGGCTGAACTTGTCAATAAAAAGTAGACAGTAAAAAGTTATTATTTAAACCCTAATTGAGTTCTATATTCGATTGGGGTTT
>CANQCH010000098.1 GCA_947589165.1 uncultured Bacilli bacterium | reverse complement strand
CTCATGATCTAAAAAGTTTTGAAATTCAGCTGGTAGGGGTACGCGAAAGCTTAATTTTTCATGAGTAATAGGATGTTCGAATTCTAAATATTCCGAATGTAAAAATTGGCCAAAGTCTGTACACTTTTTTTGACTATACACGGGATCATTAAAAACTGGGTAACCAATATACGCTAAATGGACACGAATTTGATGAGTTCTTCCCGTTGCTAAACTAAGACGCAATAAGGTATATTTGGGATATCTTTTTTCAATCGTAACAGTCGTTTTCGCGTATTTACCACTTGCTAAAACTTTATACCGTTGAAAATTTTTCGGATCGCGACCAATGGGCGCTTCAATTACACAATGTTGATGGGGAAATACTCCAGCCACTAAAGCTAAATATTCCCGGTGAATTTTTTTTGTTTTAAAAGCTTCCACTAATAATTCATAAGCCTGCGCGGATTTTGCAACTAGCATTAACCCCGAGGTATCTTTATCTAGCCGATGGACAATGCCGGGTCTTAAAGCTTCCCCCACTTCTTTTATCGTGGGATCATAATTTAATAAAGCATTAACTAAAGTATGTTTTCCATTACCACTTCCGGGATGGACCACTAATCCACTCTGTTTATTAATTACTAATAAATCTTGATCTTCATAAATAATATCTAGTTTTATATCTTCCCCCACTAGTTCTTCTGGCTCATTTACCACGTCCGGCAAAAAGATTAAATCATCAACTTTTAATTTTAAACTGGGTTTAACCTTTTTTTGATTAACCGTAACTATCCCACTAGAAATTAATTTATTAATCGTCTCCCGACTGTAAGGACTATTTTGAGCTAAATATTTATCGAGACGTTCGGCGGTGGCGACGGTGACTTTTAACTCCATGTTTATCGTCTCCTTTCCATAAAGAAATTACTAACAAAATAAAACCGATAACTAACGCAATATCCGCAAAATTAAAAATAGGAAAATTATACGTGCCAAATTTTAAATGAATAAAATCAATCACGGCTCCCCGGTCAATCCGATCAATTAAATTACCAAATAACCCCCCATAAATAAAACCAAAAGCCAAAATATTACGCATATTAATTTTAAACATATCTTGATAATAAATAAAACAAACAAACGCAAATAAAGAAATCACAATTAACATATTAAGCATCCCAGAAAACATACTCCAAGAAGCGCCTGTATTATATACTTTTGTCACGTATAAAAAGTTTTTAATTAATGGTAAAGACTCACCAAGAAAAAAAGAATTATCAATAGATAACTTAGCAAATTGATCAATAAAAATAACGATTAAACCAATAATTAAACTTCTTCTTTTCATGTTTCTATTTTACCAAAAAGTTATATTTTTATCAATATGACATCCGTGCCAATTTTTTCAACATCACTAAATTTAAAAGTTGTTTCTTTGCCTTTAAACATTCTCCAAAAAAACTTTTTGGGTTCGGCAATTAAAGATAAAATCTGACCATCATTACTTACTTCCACATCGACAATACGTCCTAAATTAACCCCCGTATATAAACTAATAACATCTTTACCTTGTAATTCACTTAGTAGCATAAAAACCACCTAATAAAGTATATTCGTTTATTTTATTAATTTTCGTACATTATTTATTGCTGTTTTTTCAATCCGCGATACTTGGGCTTGACTAATGCCTAGTTCCGAAGCAATTTCCATTTGCGTTTTCCCTACGATAAACCGATTAATTAAGATATTTTTTTCGCGGGGTTTAATTTTTTGTAAAGCTTTTCGTAAAGATATTTGCATATCATAATCTTGATTTTGTTCTTTGATATCAGCAATTTGATCGGATAAATAAATTGTATCGCCCCCATCATTATAAATTGGTTCAAAAATACTTGTTGGTTGTTTTAAGCTATCTAAAGCAAACGCAATTTTATATTCTTCAATTTGTAAAGCTTCGGCGATTAAACTATTTTGGGGTTCTACTCCATATTTAAGTAAATATTCTTCTTTAAACTTTAAAATTTGATACGCTAATTCTTTAATTCCCCGACTAACACGAATAACCGAATTATCCCGAATATATCTTTTAATTTCCCCGATAATTAAAGGTACCGCATAAGTACTTAATTTTAAATTAAAACTTAAATCAAAATTATCAATTGCTTTAATTAAGCCTATGACACCCACTTGAAATAAATCATCTAAATTTAAGTTACTATGATTAAAATATTTTAAAACACTTAAAACTAATTTTAAATTACCTTTTATTAATTCTTGTTTAGCTTCTTCATCGCCCTTTTGATATTTTTGAAATAATTCAATCATTTCTTCATTACTTAGTACTTTTAAATTATTCGTATTAATCCCTGTAATCTCTACTTTAAACTTTGCCAAGAAAAAAAACTCCTTTCAAATCATATTGTGATTTAAAAAGAGATTTTTTATTCATTCTCACGTTATTATAATCCAACCCGATAGGGATTTTCCTTGATAATAGTGTTGTATTAAAAAAGATAATACTTCTTGTTAAATAATTTAAGCAAGAATTAAGTAAGAATTAAGTAAGATGTATTGAACTTAAAGATTAATAATAGTATAATAAATATATAAAATTGAGGTGAATTTAAATGAAAAATTATATACCACCATATTCAATAACGAGTAAAATGGTAGATTATATTTCTAGCATTATGGAAAAAATAGGAAAATTAGATAATTATGCCAATTTTAAGAAAATGCCAACATTAAGAAAAAATAATAGAATTCGTTCAATCCATTCTTCATTAGCAATTGAGGCAAATTCTCTCTCAATTGATCAAGTAAGGGATTTAATTTCTGGCAAAACGGTTATTGGACCCCAAAAAGAAATTCAAGAAGTTAAAAATGCCTATAAAGCTTATGAAATGATAAAAGATATAAACCCATATTCTATAAACGATCTAAAAAAAATTCATAAAACTATAACCTATTTAATTGTAAATGAACCGGGAGATTTTAGAAAAGGTAATGAAGGCGTATTTGATGAAAATGGTAACTGTCTTCATATGTGTCCTCCACCCGAACAAGTAAATACATTAATGAATCAATTATTTAATTGGATGGAAAAAAGAAAAGATGACATCCATCCCTTAATATTATCGTCTATTTTCCATTATGAATTTGTGTTTATTCATCCATTTGAAGACGGAAATGGTCGGACCGCTAGATTATGGCAAAATATTATTCTCTCTAATTGGAAAGAAATATTTGCCTATTTACCGATAGAATCAGAAATAAAAAAATATCAAGATGGATATTATAAAGCCATTGCGGACTGTAACAAAAATGGTGATTCGACAATTTTTATTGAATTTATGTTAAAAATGATTGATAAAGTTTTAGAAGAAACTATTAATGCTACTAATATGCCTCTCACCGAAAAAACAATTAATATTAAAAAATTATTGCAAGTAATGGATTATAATGTGCCCATAAGTGCCAATGAAATTATGAAAAAATTAGGAATTAAATCAAAAGAAACCTTAAGATCTACTTATTTAGATCCCGCTATAAAAGAAGGACTAGTAGCTCTTACTATTCCCGATAAACCAACTAGTAAAAATCAAATGTATTATAAAATTTAAAATAAAGGTAGTTAAG
>CANQCH010000097.1 GCA_947589165.1 uncultured Bacilli bacterium | reverse complement strand
GGTTAGAGCATCCGGCTCATAACCGGGCGGTCGTAGGTTCGAGTCCTACGAGGTCCACCATATTCAAGCAGGTGTGGCGGAATTGGCAGACGCACTAGACTTAGGATCTAGCGAAGCAATTCGTGGGGGTTCAAGTCCCTTCACCTGCACCAATTTAGTATTAATCTCGGACTTTTGGTTCGAGTTTTTCTATATTTTAAATGAAAATGGTGATGGTGTATCTTCGGATTCCATCTGAGCAAGTTGGAGATGTCTAACTTGCTTTTTTTATTTTTGATGAAAATTAAATATTTAACTTTAAAAAGTAAAAAAATTACATAAAATTTTTAATTACCATGGTATAATATAAGACAATTAGTTTGGTGATGTGGTTATGCAAAAGTATAAATATTACTATAACGGGATGCCTTTATCTAAATATTGTAAAGATAATGATATTAATATGAGTACGATATTATCAAGAATATGGAAAAAAAGGCACAATCAAAAATATGAAAATTATACCGAACAAGAAATTGTAAATATGATAATAGAGTCTTATGGTAGCGATAACAAATATATGTATAATGGCATTTCTTTAAGACAATATTGTCTAAATAAAGGTATTAATATAGGAACTATATATTCTAGAATAGATAATTTAAGAGAACAAAATGCCACATTAACTAATGATGAATTGGTAATTTTAGCTATCGAAACATATAAAAATCCCAATTTTAAATTTTTTTATCAAGGCATACCTTTAAAAGCATATTGCCAAAGCCATCCGGAAATAAATTATAATACTATTAGAACATATATTAATAGTGCAAAAGCGAAAAATCCAAAACTTACTGATGAAGAGGTGATTGCACAATATTTAAATAAAGAACACAAAGGAATTTATAAATATTATTATTTGGGTATACCATTAAAACAATATTGTGACGAGAATAATTTGAATTATAGAAATATAATTGCTTATATGCGTAGACATAGAAATGATAGTAATTTTAAAAGTTTAAGTGATGATGAATTTGTTGAAGCAATTATGAATCGATATCAACCATTTGAACCAAAATATTTATATAAAGGCTTAACGTTAAGTAAGTATTGTCTTCAAAACGATTTATCATATTATAGTGTTGTATCTTTTGTAAAAAGAAAATTAGCTAAAGGTAATCAAAAAAATATTGATGAGTTAATTGAAGAAGCTATAAAAACTATTAATAGATATGGCATAATTTATTATTATCAAGGTATACCTTTAAAAGACTATGCTAAACAAAATAATTTAAATGTTAGTTCCCTTAGATGTGCTATTTTAAGAAAACAAATAAAAAGTGCTAAACCATTACAAGAAATTATAGATGAATGTGTTGAATCTTATCAAAAATTTTCGATAAAATACTATTATAATGGTATACCACTTTTAACGTATTGTCATAGGATTGGTTTAAATTATAATACCGTAATTCAAAAATATTTATATGAATATGCCGACAAGACAGAAATGACTATGGAAGAAGCCATAAAACAAATTGTAACTTATTATATAGAACATCCACCCATAAAAACAAAATATTATTTTAATGATCAATCTTTGAAAAAATTTTGTGATATTAATGGTTATCCTTATTTAGCAATCTATAGAAGAATTAAAACATTAGAGTCGAAACCTGGTTCTTTAGATAGTGAACAAATTGTCGAGTTAGCCATAAAAAAATATGAAGACAGATTGCATATAAATCAAATTAATGAAATATTTCATAATTTAAAAACTAAAAAAATAGATGATATTAGGGAAATAAAGGGTATATGTGAGTTTTTGAAAATTGATTTTGAAAATGTTGTTGATTTAATTCATATGGATTTTTCTTATAGTCAAGCAATTAATATGATATGGTATTTTTCTGATAAAAAAACTAGCAATGGCTATAAAATAATTACCGATAAAAAAATTAAAGATGTTTTTTCGTTAATCGATAATTTAAAAAATTTTAAAGAGAGTATCGAAAATTTTGAATTATACGATTTAATAGGTATATATAAAAGTGATTTGTACGATTCAAGAACCGAAATATTATTAAAACAAAAAAAATATATTTCTAAAATGATATTTTCATTATGTAGAAGCTATGAAATTAAAGTTAATAGCAGCAATTATGAGGATTTTGAAAGTGAGATAAAATATTATCTACTTATGGTAATAAACCGCACTAGTTTAAACATTTATGGGCAAATAATTAGATATTTAGATTTAACGGTAAAAGGATGTTTTAGAAGTTATTTAAAAAAGTATAAAAAAGAAAATAATAGTATTTCTTTAAACATTTCTAGATATTCTCGTGATAGAGATACAAATAAGGAAAAACCAAGAATTGATTATGTAACTAATCCTGTTAATCCTTATGAAAATTTAGAAAATGCGGAATTTAGTTCAAATATGATGGAAATATTGTCAACGTTGCCACCGGAAGATTTAACATTTATTATATTAAAATATCAAGAAAATTATACTGATGAAGATTTAGCTAATCATTTTAACTTAACAATTAATGAAATTAAAGAAAAAGAAGGGGAAATATTAGCATTATTAAAAAATAATGCTAATATAAAATTATTGAGAAGAAAATAAAAATATTATAAAAATTTATGTCATAAGTTTAATGTTGTTTTCTTGACTTTAAGAATTACATTTAATATAATAAAAATAATTGAGGAGTGGTTATCTTTGGCATTAATTCAATGCAGTAAATGTGGTGAAAGTATTTCGGATCAAGCGATAAAATGTATTCATTGTGGCGCTTATTTGAAAGAAAAACCCGCCAATAATAAACTTATCTTAATTGGTATTATTATTTTTATTATTATCGTGGGTGGTAGTTTATATTTTTACTTTAAGAAAGATAGTCATGAACCAAAAACACCAATATATCATGATATAGATGGGGAAAGAATTTAAGAAAGTAGGAGGAAGAAAAATGGCATTAATTAAGTGTAGCGAATGTGGAAAAAAAGTTAGTGATACGGCGAGTGAATGTATTCATTGTGGGTGTCCAATTCAAAGGAAAGTAACTTGTAGTGAATGCGGCGCAGAAGTTATTGTGAAAGATGGGGTTTGCAAAGAATGTGGTCATAGATTAGATGCTAAAACTAAAATTACGAATTCAAATATTGATTTAAGCAAATTTATGAATAAAAATACCATTATTATTGGTGGGGCAGCTATTTTAGCCATTGTTTTAATTGCGATAGTTTTAGGTCAAAGTAGTAAATTTAGTTTAGAAAAAGTTTATGAAGAAATTGGTTGTACTAGTACTTATTGTACTTTAGCGGATGATGGTAGTTATATTGAAATTGATACTAATCCATTAGATCTTGATGATTATTCATCTTCAACGGCGGCTGAATATGTAAAAGAAGCAAATAAAGCTTGTGGTTTTAATGATTCATTATATTCCAAAATGGGTAAAACACGGGCTTTAGATGGAACTTTAACTGATGAAAATAAAAATGTTAAAGTAAGTTGGACATATCATCCTGATCATGGTCTAAATGTTGTTTATACCCTTAAATAAAAATAAAGAAAGCCTTGAGGCTTGAACTTGTCAATAAAAAGTAGACAGTAAAAAGTTATTATTTAAACCCTAATTGAGTTCTATATTCGATTGGGGTT
>CANQCH010000096.1 GCA_947589165.1 uncultured Bacilli bacterium | reverse complement strand
CAAGTTAAAATAATAACCATTGAATGAAACGCCTAAATAGATGTATAATAGTTTTAACTAAAGTATCCATAATAACAAAAGGAGTGACTGTTATGGAAAACCAAAAAGAAGATAAAAGAAAAGCCATAATTTTACTTTTTGTAGCTCTTATAGCCATTGTTGCCATGATCGCGGGTGCCACTTACGCTTACTTCCAAGCGCAACAAGGAAAGGGTCAAAGTAGCGATGTCAATGTTACAACTGGAACTACAGATAACTTAAATTTTAATATCACTGATTTAGATGTGACTAGAACTGATATAGTAGATGAAGATAATGAGGAGATGCCAATAACGATAAATGCTAGTATGGAAAACTTTACCGATAAAAATACTAATTTAGGTGATGGTGTAACAGCTACAGCTACATTAATAGCCAATGATGCGACCAATGAAGCCGAAGGAAATTATTATGTTTATTTAAATATAACGAAAAATGAATTACAATATTCCAGTTATAAAAGAAATAATCCATTAGAACCAGACACTGATAATAAAAATACCTTAGTATTTAAAACGGAAGAAGAAAAAAGTGCTGCTGAATTAGGTGAATATAGTCCAATACCCGAATTATATTTAACGATTAAGAAAAATGGCACGGAAATAATATCAGGAGTAACAATCAGCGGAAAAGAATTAAACCATGTAGAAGGTATATTGGTTGATCCAGATAATGAAGAAAACCCAACAAGTAAAACTTTAGGTGGATTTGATATAACAGAAACCAAAGGATTAATTAAAATAGAAGATCAACAAACAATCAATGTATTAGAAGAAACAGAAAATCATACGACAACAGATACATGGGAAATAATCGTAACCTTCATGAATTTAGACACCGACCAAAATTTAAATACCGGTAAGAAATTAGAAGGTCGAGTCTTAATCCAACAAGAATTAATCCCAACTAATTTAGCTGATGTATGTAGTGCCGAAGATAAAGCAGGAGAATGTGTTCAAGAATTAGCTTCAAAATCAAATTATAAATTAACCAATATCGTTTATCATAATACTTTAGATGCAACAGAAAAAGAAATACCGAATGCAACTAAAGTAGCAGGAGATAATTCATATCGATATGTAGGAGCAAATCCCAATAACTATGTCTGCTTTGGCGATGAATGTTCAAACGAAGGAGATAATCCAAATTATAAGAACTTATATCGAATCATAGGCTTCTTCCAAAATGATAGTGGTCAATATGAAATGAAAATAATCAAAGCGGATGCCGCAACCAAAGATGATCTAGGAGATAAGGCAGATCCAGATGGTAGTGCTTACTCTGGTGATGATACACCAAATCAATCTTCTTATAAAGGAAAACTTAAAAAATATGGTTATTACTACTGGAACAGCACAGACAGTGCTCATCTAACGGTTGACGATAGTACCAATACAAACATGTGGAAAGATAGTAACTTAAATACCAAGAATTTAAATGAAAAATTTTATAATGCAATAGATGAAACATATAAAAGCATGGTAGTAGAACATGAATGGCAAGTTGGAGCAGCATGGAATATGGGAGATGCCAAATCAGTATACGATTATGAACTAGGAGATAATAAATTAACTGCCACAAGTAAAAACTGTTACGTTCAAGGTGGCGACCAAGCAATAAAAGATCAAATACCAGTAGAATGTAATGGTGCTAATGACCTAACATATAAAGACGAAGTTGGCCTAATGTATATAAGTGATTATATGTATGGAACCTTACCAGAATATTGGAGTGAAACAGCAGGAAATTATAACAAAGACGATGTTAAAAATAACAATTGGTTATATTTAGGCTTATACGAATGGACTATTTCTCGGTTTTCGGACGATGGCAGTCGCGTGCGGCATGTGTACACCGTGGGTAGTGCGCACAACGCCACTCGCGTCTATTACGGCGACGGCGTGCGACCAGTTGTCTATCTCTCATCCAACGTGAAAATAACCAGTGGATTTGGGACGGATAGTGACCCATTCAAGTTAGCAATTTAGAATATTTAAAATATTATAGTCAAAATCCTAACCAAGATAATTTATTTAGAATACGATAAATTAGAAAGGATTGTTGATAATGAAATATTATAATGAAGAAATAAAGGAAATGAAACAAGATAAAATGTATGAAGCACAAGGAGGAATGGAAGCACCTTGCTGTGAAGCACCAATGATGGGTTCTTGTTGTCAACCAGTTTATGAATGTCCGCAAGAAAGAGTATGTCATCGCTATATTTGTTATGAAGTACCTCATATTATGCCTTGTAATACTCGCATTATAAATCATCATGTTTATCGTCATACTTATCGACCTGAATATACTTGCTGTGAAGAAAACGTTGTTTCCAATGTTTATGATCGTGGTTGCTGCATGTAATTAAAAATATTTTGTTTTTTGACAAATAAGTTTTTAACTTATTTGTTTTTATATGGTATAATTTTTAAATAGATAAGATTATTGGAAGTAAATTGCATTTTTAATAAAAGTTTGTTATAATACTTTTAACGCAGAACTTTAATTTTTTTTAGAAGGTGAGATAATTGAGTAAAATTAAGATTTTAGGACTAGGTGGTCTTGCTGAAAGTGGCAAAAATAACTATCTAATCGATGTTGATGGCGATATTTTTGTTTTTGATTGTGGGATTAAATACGCGAGTGGAAATGTTTTAGGTATTGACTATATCATGCCCGATTTTTCGTATTTAGAAAAAAATAAAAAACGAATTAAAGGGTTATTTATTACTCATGGTCATAAAGAAAATATGGGTAGTGTGGCCGATTTATTAAAAGTAATTCCTGAATTAAAAGTATATGCAACGAAATATACTAAATTTGAATTATTAGAAAATGGCGTTAATGAAAAAAATATTGTAGAAATAAAAGCCCATAAAAAGCTTAATTTTGGTAATGTTTCCATTTTTCCTATTTCGGTTACCCATAGTTGTCCAGATGCCGTTATGTATGTTGTAAATACGCCCGATGGCGCCATTTGTTATACAGGGGACTTTATTATTGATCCGGCGATGCAAGGGGCTTACGATATGGATTTAGGCAAAATTGCTTATGTCGGCAAACAAAATGTATTATGTTTAATGTGTGAATCATCATTCGCGGAAGTTAATGGTCATACATCGCCTAATCATCGGTTAGAAGATTTTTATCGCGATACCATTAATCATCATGAAAATCGGATTCTATTTTCCGTTTTAACGGGTCATTTATATACAATTGAAGAAATTTTAAAGGCGGCTAGCAATAAACATCGGAAAGTTGTTTTAATGGGTAAAACCTTACAAAATACCATTAATTTTGCGAAGAAGGAAGGCTATATTACCATTCCGGATGATTTACTAGGTGATTTATCAAATATTAATGATCCCGATGCGATTCTTTTAATTAATGATGATCGGGCTTATCCGTACGCTAATTTAAATAAGATTTTAAATGGTTATGATAAATATGTCACTTTAAAACCAACTGATACGATTGTTTTTGCCGAACCGCGTTATGATAGCACGGAAAAAATCTTAGTTAAATTACAAAATGAACTGGCGATGTTTGGCTGCGATATCGTTACCATTCCCGCCGGGAAAATGATTTTACACCATGCGGCGAGAGAAGATTTAATGTTAATGATTAAATTAATGCAACCGAAATACTATAT
>CANQCH010000095.1 GCA_947589165.1 uncultured Bacilli bacterium | reverse complement strand
ATTTGACTATAAGAGTTCTTTTGATATAGAATTAATTTATTAAAAGTGGTGCGGTTGAAATTACAATAAAGAAAAAATAGTAATAACTTAATCAGTTATCACTTTTTTATTGTTTCATGGATTGGATGTTTCATTTTTAATTACCACGTTGGCATCAAAGGCATTACCACTATTTTCCGATTGATTAGCATCTGCAAAATTAATAAAATATAAATCAAAATGCCAGTTTTGTTCAACATTATTTTTTTCTAAATTGGGAAGCGAAATTGATTTATTAATAGTAATTGGAATTAAACCATAAGCTTCCGTAACATCATAACCACTAATATCATTCGCATCATCAAGGCGCTTATTATGGTAATTTAAATTGATACCATCCGTAATCTCATCACCATTAGGATCAGTAATTATTAATATTAATTCTGGTTTTTCATCGGAAGTAGTATATTTAAAATTATTTTCTGTAATATTTAAATAAACAGAATAATTATACTCATTGTTACTTTCCGAAATAAGTTGCGCTCTAGCCTCTACGGAACCATGAATACTTGTTTTACCTTTTCCCATATTTTCAATAGTTGCTTGAAAACTAAGATCTCCCGAAGTAGAAAAAGTTAAGGAATCGATAGTAGCGGATCCCATTTTTAATTCCAATCTTTTGCTGTTTTCTCTTTGGCCTTGAAATAGAGCAAAAGTAACACCAATTGCAATAGCTATCATAAATAATATTATATTTAATAAATAATTATTAACATTCCGCTTATCTTTCATATTCTATTGCTCCAATCATAATTATTTTACTATAATTAGCTCTTTCTTTCAATTATTTTTTATTATTAATATCTTGTTTTAATTCATATAAGAAATTTAAAGCGGCGATTGGCGTCATATTCATCACATCTACATCCTTTATTTTTTCTTTTAATGCATTTTCTTCTTTTTCTCTACTATCAAAATTCATTGTCAATTGAATTTCTTTTTCAAAACTTTTATTGGCAGAATTTTTCTTTTCATAATTTTGTAAAATTTCACTAGCTCGATTTAATAATTCTTCTGGCATACCAGCGAGTTTAGCCACATGAATCCCATAACTTTTATCAATGGCGCCATCTTTTACTTTATGTAAAAAAGTAATGGTATCGCCCTCTTCGATGGCACTAACGTGAACATTTTTAATATTTGGATATTTATTTTCTAAAACGGTTAATTCATGATAATGCGTGGAAAATAATGTAATGGCATGAATATTTTTACTAATATATTCTAATATTCCTTGGGCCAAAGAAATACCATCATAGGTAGCCGTTCCGCGCCCTAATTCGTCAAATAAAATTAAACTTTTATTCGTGGCATTTCTAATCGCATTCCGCGCTTCTTTCATTTCCACCATAAAGGTTGATTCCCCACTAACTAAATCATCACTGGCGCCAATGCGGGTAAATATTTTATCAAAAATGGGTAAATTAGCCGTTTTAGCCGGCACAAATGATCCCATTTGGGCCATAATAATAGTTATGGCTAATTGCCGCATATAAGTGGATTTCCCACTCATATTTGGTCCCGTGATTAAAAGAGTATCAATGCCATCTTTTAAGATACAATCATTGGGCACATATTCTTTTTTATTGACGATTTCAACTACCGGATGCCGCCCTTCAATAATTTCGACAATCCCTTTATCATTTAAAGTTGGGCGCACTAAATTATATTCTTCACTACAAATAGCTAAAGCTAAAAGGGCATCTAACTCACTTAATATGTCGGCCGTGGCCCGAATGGCTAAAATATTATCCCGAATTGTCTTTTTAATATCTAAAAATAATTCGTATTCTAGATTATTAATTTTTTCTTCGGCATTCAAAATTAACGCTTCTTTTTCCTTTAATTCCGGTGAAATATAACGTTCGCCATTCGTTAAAGTTTGTCTTCTTTCCCAATGGAATTCATCTTTAACTAAATCTTTTTGCCCTTTGGATACTTCAATATAATAGCCAAAAACTTTATTAAAACCAACTTTAACATTTTTAATACCCGTTTCATTTTTAATTTTATTTTCAAATTGGGCAATAAAATTTTTACCCCCACTTCTTATTTCTTTAATTTCATCTAATTCGGCATTATAACCAGCTTTAATAATGCCCCCTTCTCTAATTGTCATCGGCGCATCTTCACTAATGGCACTTTCAAGTAATTCATAAATTTCCGTATGAGTTTGTAAATCATAATTAAAGCCTAATTTTGTAATAATTTCTTTAATTTGGGGTAATACTTTTAAACTTTTCTTTAATTGTAATAAATCCCGGGCATTTAAAGCACCATTAACGGTTTTCCCCGCCAAACGTTCAATATCATAAACTTCAAATAAGGCATTTTTTAATTCTTCTTTTAAGATAAATTCATTATTTAATTTTTCTTCTTTATCATAACGATTCGTGATTTCTTGGGCATTTTTTAAAGGATTTAAAAGCCAATTTTTTAATTTTCGACTCCCCATTGCCGTTTTACATTTATCCAAAAGCCAAATTAAAGAATAAGTCCGGTCTTTCAAGCGCACTGTTTCAATTAATTCGAGATTCCTAATCGTATGGACATCCATTTCTAAATAATCAGTTCGATTAATATATTCAATTTTATCGACGTAGCTTAAATCTTTTAATTGGCGATGATCAAGATAATAAAATAAATGGGCAATGCCCGTTTTAATGCGCACATCTTTAACTTGATTTAATAATTCTTCATATTTATTTTCTAATATCTGATCATTATAAGTAATTTCCATATTGTAGTTATTTTTAAGTAAAGCAATAATATTTTTATCGACATCACTGCGAATAACCACTTCTTTAATATTATAATTTAATAATTCATTAATTAATTTATCTAAATCATTTTCAATTGTTAAAATAGCTAAATGGCCCGTCGATAAATCTAAAATGGTTAAGATAATCAAATCTTGGAAAAAAAGCACCCCGGAAATACAAGAAGATTCTTTACTATTTAATAAATCACTATCGGCGATTGTTCCTTTGGAAAAGACATCGACAACGCCCCTTTTAACCATGCCTTTGGTTTCTTTGGGATCTTCTAATTGTTCTACGACAGCCACGCGATAGCCTTTATTAACTAATTTTTCAATATAACTTTTAACGGCATGATGGGGTACCCCACACATTGGAACCCGTTCACTTAAACCAGCACCTCTACCCGTCAAAGTTAACTCTAATTCTCGGGAAGCAATAAGGGCATCTTCGAAAAAAAGTTCATAAAAGTCGCCCAAGCGATAAAGGATGAGTTCATTTTCGTACTCATCTTTTATTTCCATATATTGTAACATCATCGGACTTAATAAACTTCTATCTACTTCACTACGTTTCATACTTCACATCCATTGCCGTTTATTATAACACAAAAATTTTTAATTGTGTTGCGCGCATCTTTTTTTACATCAAATTTTATGTATTTTATAAGTTCTAATTATTTATTTAACAATTTAGGCTTCTTTTTCTAAAGTAGTTAAATAATTTAAGGCTTCATCAAAAGTCGCGACCGCTTTAATGGTAATTTTTAACTTATTATCTTTTTTTACCTTTAAGGCTTCATCGTAATTAGCCGCAGGACACAAGAACACATCAGCTTTATTTTTAACGGCACCTAAAATTTTATATTTAACGCCATCAATTTCACCTACTTCGCCATTTTGATCGATGGTCCCCGTCCCGACAAT
>CANQCH010000094.1 GCA_947589165.1 uncultured Bacilli bacterium | reverse complement strand
AATTATAAAGGCATGCATAAGGAATAAAATATAAAAATTAGTTAATTTGTGCTAAAATATTATTAGTTTAAAAGGAGAATTGGTTTTCATGGAAAATAAATTTCATTTAACAAAAGAACAAAATATTTTTGTAGCGAAACGAAATATTGTCGATTATATTTGGAAAAGTGCTAATTTAGAAGGCATTGGTGTTACTTATCCGGAAACTCAAGCTATTTACGATGGGGGAATAGTTAATGGTTTAACCGTCGATAATATTATTGCGATTAATAATTTAAAATATGCTTGGCAATTTATTTTGGAAAATGCAGAAATAGCAATAGACTATAATCTTTTATGTCATTTGCATAAATTAACTTGTGATAAGTTAGTTTTAGATGCTAATTTAGGTCGCCTAAGAACTACGCCGGTTAACATTGGGGGAACAAAATGGCAACCTAATTTTCCTTATGAAAGTAAAATCAAAGAAGAATTGCAAAGTTTATTAGATCAAAAGGAAAAAACAGCAACAGAAATAGCTTTGGAAGTAATGTTATGGATTATGCGCAGTCAAATGTTTATTGATGGGAATAAAAGAGTAGCCATGTTATTGGCCAATAAAATAATGATTGCTAATGGCTGTGGTATCATTACCATTGCCCAAGAAAATCAACCTTTATTTTTTACTAAATTAATTAATTTTTACGAAACGGGCGATAATACGGATTTAAAAAATTGGCTTTATGAAACCAGTATTGATGGTCTAAATTTATAAAAAAATAAATATAAAGGAGCGTAATATTAACATGGAAAAAACTTTAGTTATCTTAGCGGCCGGGATGGGTTCCCGTTTTGGCGGGTTAAAACAAATTGAGCCCGTGGGTCCGAGTGGTGAAATTATTGCCGATTATTCGGTTTATGATGCTCTACAATGTGGCTTTACCAAAGTGGTTTTTGTCATCAAAGAAGAAAATTTAGCTTATTTTAAAGACCATATCACGAATAAGTATGCTTCAAAAATAAAAGTGGCCTTTGCTTTTCAATCTTTAGCTGATGTGAAAGATAAAGTTTCGCCCACCAGAGTAAAAATGTTGGGAACCGCGCATGCTTTATATTGTGCTAAGGATGTTGTTAACGAACCATTTGTCATGATTAATGCTGATGATTTTTATGGCCGGGATTCTTATCTTAAAGCTAGTCAATTTATTGAACATAGTCAAGATCCTTATGAATATTTAGCAGTTAATTATCCTTATATTAATAGTACGAGTAAAAATGGCAAAGTAAATCGGGGCGTAGTTAGTTTAAAGGGCGATGTTATCACGGATATTGAAGAATGTAGTATTGAAGAAGTTAAGGGTAAAATTTATGCTACTAGTAAAAATACGGGCGAAGTACAAGAAATTAATCCTACCGACCCCGTTTCCATGAACTTTTTAGTTTTTAAACCCACAATCTTTACTTTCTTACAAAATGATTTAGCAGCCTTTTTAAAAACACCAATTACCGATACCGCGGAACTTATTTTAACGGATACGATTAAACATTGTTTGCAAAATAAACAAATTACTTTTCGCTCTATTACTTCAGATGCGCGGTGGTTTGGCATGACTTATCGGGAAGATATCGTGGATTTAAAAGAAACATTACAAGAATTAATTAGGGAAGGGGTTTATCCCGAAAAACTATGGGAGGAATAAAATGGATGCGCAAAAAAGAATTACCGAATTAACTAATATTTTAAATGAAGCTTCTTATCGTTATTATGTTTTAGATGATCCGACCTTAACCGATCAAGAATATGATAAATATTTACGCGAATTAATAAATTTAGAAACGAAATATCCCGAATATTTAAAACCAGATAGTCCTTCCCAAAGAGTTGGGGGCACTGCCGTTGATAAATTTAATAAAGTGACGCATAAAATTCCGATGCTTAGTTTAGCCAATGTTTTTAACGAAGCCGAAATTAAAGATTTTGATGCCAAAATCAAAAAAGAAGGGATTACGCCCGAATATGTTTGTGAATATAAAATTGATGGTTTATCAATTTCCTTAATTTACGAAAATGGCATATTAGTCCAAGGGATTACTCGCGGGGATGGAATTACCGGGGAAGATGTAACCGGCAATATTAAAACCATTAAAAGTGTACCTTTAAAATTAACTCAACCGATTGATGTCGAAGTTCGGGGTGAAGTTTTCATGCATAAGGAAACTTTACAAAAATTAAATAAAGAACGGGAAGAACAATTATTACCGGTTTTAGCTAATGTGCGGAATGCCGCCGCCGGTTCCTTAAGACAATTAGATCCGAAAATCGCGGCCCAAAGAGAACTCGATACTTTTATTTATTATTTAATGGAACCGGAAAAATTTGGGATTAAAACGCATTATGAAGCTTTACAATTCTTAAAAGAATTAGGTTTTAAAACTAATCCCGCTTCCGCTTTAGTGGGGAATGTGGCAGGCGTTTTAAAATATATTAACGAAGCCCAAAAAGTTCGGGATAAACTTTCTTATGACATTGATGGCGTTGTTATGAAACATAATAATTTTTTAGAACAACAAGAAATTGGTTATACCGCCAAATATCCGAAGTGGGCCACAGCTTATAAATTTCCCGCCCAAGAAGTTTTAACTAAACTTAAAGATATTATTTTTACGGTTGGTCGAACGGGGAGAATTACACCCAATGCTATTTTGGAACCGGTAATTTTAATGGGTTCGACAATTTCGCGGGCCACTTTACATAATGCCGATTATGTTATAAGTAAAAACTTGAAAATTGGGGATATTGTATCTATTAAAAAAGCCGGAGATGTTATCCCAGCCGTGACAGGAGCGGTAATTGAACGGCGGGATGGTACCGAAAAAGATTTTCAAATGATTAGTGTATGTCCGATGTGTGATACACCTTTAATCAAAAAAAACGATCAAGTTGATTATTTTTGCCCTAATACTTCTTGTCCGGCGCGAAAAATTAATAGTTTAATTCACTATGTTTCGCGAGATGCCATGAATATTGAAGGCTTAGGTGAAGAAATAGTAGAAGAATTATATAATTTAGGTTTTGTCAAACGCATTCCCGATTTTTACTCTTTAAAGGATAAAAAGGATCAATTATTAGAATTTGATGGTTATGGGGAACAAAGTATTAATAAAATTTTAGAAAATATTGAAGCATCGAAACAAAGTGGCTTAGCGCGGGTTTTATTTGCTATTGGTATCTCGGGAATTGGGAGTAAAACCGCCAAAGTTTTAGCTCACCATTTTGGCAATATTGATTTACTGATGAACCAAACCGTTGAAGATTTAGAAAAAATCTCGGACATTGGCGAAACTTTAGCCACCAATATTGTTAATTATTTTCAAGAACATAAGGATTTTATTACCGAACTTAAAAATATTGGTATTAATATGAATGAAGTGGGAAGCGAAAGAAAAACTAATGAACTAATTACGAATAAAAAGTTTGTCATCACAGGTACCATTAATGGTTATACCCGCAATGAAATAAAAGATATTTTAGAAAGTTATGATGGTATTGTTAGTGAATCCGTTTCGAAAAATACGGATGTAGTAATTGTCGGTGATGCTCCCGGTAGTAAATATGATAAAGCTCTTAGTTTAAACATTACCATTTGGGACGAACCAAAATTAAAAGAAATCTTTGCCAGTTTACATTAATTGTCAAAAATTGTCAAATTATTGTCAAAAATATAAAAAATTCAATCATATAGATTGTTTTTTTTTTTTTTTTTTT
>CANQCH010000093.1 GCA_947589165.1 uncultured Bacilli bacterium | reverse complement strand
TTTTTTTTTTTTTTTTGATAATATGGGGAAAAATAGAGATTGGAATTGTTATAACATCTAAATCGATGTATAATAAAACTATTAATAGACTATATTTTTAAAAATAGTGATTTAAAATAATAAAGAGGTGCTTTATGGGAAAAAAAATTATAATAGTATTTCCATATATAGTTATAATTTTAATTGTTGGAATCGTTATTTATCAACAAAATTTATTAAAAGAAAAAACATTTTTATTAAGTAAATATACTTCTTCTAATGCTACTTTATTAAGTATGATGGTGGAAACAGAAGAAGGAGAATATGAAGAACAAAATGAGGCAACATGGCCTCAAGGTGAATATATTTTAAATAAAGAAAGAAGTGGTTGCGAAAATGGTGGTACTTTAGAATACAATGATCATAATGTCTATGTAAAAGCCAATAGTTCGGATCGTTGCTATGTTTATTTTGATCTGGATAATATAGGTAATCGTTGTCGTGGTGAAGAACTTTCTAGTTGTCTTATTGCTAACAAAGCATTAGATCAAAATTTAATCTATCATGATGGAAAAGAGGATTATTCGGGGATGCCAAATAGTAATTTGGAAGCGGAAGATTATTCTTATCGTTATAGTGGGGCTAATCCGAATAATTATGTTTGCTTAGATGGCAAAACAACCAAAGGAAACTGTCAAAATAACGATGGTAGTGATGGAAATGACAATTTATATCGGATAATTGGCTTATTTAAAAATGCCGAAAATAATTATGAAATAAAATTAATTAAAGCGACATTAGCAACAACAACTGAACTAGGAGATGAAGGAACATGTCAGGAAAGTGAAGATGCTTCTTTTGAAACCGGCTGTTATTGGAATAGTAGTCTAGGAACCAATGAAAATGATAATGATGTCAATATGTGGTCTGAAAGCAATTTGAATAAAATAATTTTGAATGCCTTTTACTATAAATATATAACAGGAAAAGTAAAAAAATTAGCAAATAATATTGTAAATCATCCATGGCAAGTGGGAGGATTATCATATTCAAATAGTTATAATGCCAAGCAAGTGTATGAGGTAGAAAATGGCAAAAGTAAGATAACAAATTCTGCTTTAAACTGCTATACTCAAGGCACTAAAAATGCGAGAGAATGTAATCAAGAAAATGACTTAACATATAAAGCAAACGTTGGCTTAATGTATATAAATGATTATATGTATTCTGCATATCCAGATGCTTGGAATAAAATAATAGGAACTAGTGGTTATGATAGTAATGATGTTAAAAATAATAATTGGATGTATGTGGGAAAAAATGAATGGACAATTTCACGTGATTTTACCAATAGCAATTATGCATGGTCAATTCATTTTTCCGGTACAGCAGATTATGTCGTTCAAATATCTAGTGCTTTTAGTGTGCGACCTGTTTTCTATCTTTTATCTAAGGTAAAACTAAGTAGTGGAACGGGGCTGGAAACTGATCCTTATAGACTAGCGTTATAATTTTTAAAAAGTTAATAAAATGACAATATATTATTAAAGAGTGTGAACACAAAAGCTAAACCATATCACTTAGTTATTTAAAGGAAAATATTCACTTTTCCTTTTTGTTTTGATAAAATAATAAATGGAAGTGATATTATGAGAACGAGATTTGCCCCAAGTCCCACCGGATTTATGCACATTGGTAATTTACGAACCGCGATTTTTGAATATGCGTTAGCAAAAAAGTATGATGGTAAGTTCTTACTACGAATTGAAGATACGGATCAAGAAAGAAAAGTTGAAGGTGCCGTTGAATTTATTTATAAAACTTTAGAATTATGTGGTTTTGAAATTGATGAAGGACCGCTTAATCCGGGAGCATATGGGCCATATGTTCAAAGTGAAAGATTAGATTTGTATAAAAAATATGCTTTAGAATTAGTCGAAAAGGGCCAAGCATATTATTGCTTTTGTACGGAAGAAGAATTAGAAGAAATGCGGGCTAAAGCAAATTTAAGGAAAAAACCTTTTGTTTATGATGGTCGATGTAGCAAACTTTCTCATGAAAAAATTGCTGAAAATTTAAAAAATGGGGTTCCCTATGTCATAAGACAAAAAATGCCAAAAACGGGTAAAACTTTAGTTCAAGATGTTATATATGGAGATATTTATATTGATAATAGCATTTTAGATGATCAAATTTTACTTAAAAGTGATGGTTTTCCAACTTATAACTTTGCTAATGTGATAGATGATCACTTAATGGCCATTACCCATGTTATAAGAGGAAAAGAATATCTCGATCAAACGGCCAAATATAATTTATTATATGAAGCATTTGGCTGGGATAAGCCAACTTATATTCATGTAGCTATGGTTTTAGGTGAAGATGGAACGAAATTATCAAAACGGAATGGCGATGCTTCATTTATGGATCTTTATGAAGAAGGTTATTTACCGGAAGCTATCGTTAATTACTTATCCCTTTTAGGCTGGAGTCCTGAAAATAATCAAGAAGTATTTAGTATGCAAGAGTTAATTCATAATTTTGATGAAAAACGGATAAGTAAATCATCTAGTCAATATGATGTGAAAAAATTACAATGGTTTAATCATCAATATATTAAAAATATGGCTGATGAAGAATATTTAACTTGGGTCAAAAAATATTTTACCAAGGAAACTAATAAAGATGAAACTTGGTTAAATCATTTATTATTAATTTATAAAAACGGACTTAATTATGGTCAAGAAATTAATACTTTAGTGGAAGATTTTTTAACCGATAGATATGAAATTAGCACGGAATGTCAAGAATTTTTAAATAGTGATAGCGTTATTCCCGAAGTAATTAGAACTTTTAAACAAGAAATTATTAATATTGATTGGACTGTTGAAAATATTAGTGAAGCTATCAATAAGGTTAAAGAAAAATTAGGCGTTAAAGGTAAACTTTTATTCATGCCAATTCGGATTGCCACTTCCGGCATTATGCATGGACCAGAGTTAGCCGATACAATTTATTTATTGGGCTATGAAAAAGTGATGGAGCATTTAAATAATTATGATTAAAAAAATTATTTGGTTAGTTGTTATTGTTGGTTTAGGCTTTGGCATTTATAACTTTTTCTTTGCTTGTCAAAAGTTTGATGTAAGCTTTGATCAAGAATTTACTTTAAGTAAGATGGATTATGCCGAAGTTCACGATGAAGTTTATGTTAAACTATTAAAAATAACGGATAATCGGTATGAAGAAAATGGTGTTAAGAAAGGCCAAATGGAATATAAATTATTAGTAGTTAATGATATGCGAATGCAAATTGTGACGTTAAGTACTTTAGAACATTTAGCTATTGAAATTAAGAAAACGGATTATACTTTACATTTAGTTGAGGGGATAGATGAAACTAAGGCAACATTTAAACTAACTGTACCAGAGGAGGAATAATGAAATTATATAATACCCTAACAAGAAAAATTGAAGATTTTGTCCCATGGAATCCGGAACAAGTGACTTTTTATACTTGTGGGCCGACGGTATATCACTACGCTCATATTGGTAATATTCGTAGTTACATTGGTCATGATGTTTTAGATCGGACTTTAAGATATTTAGGCTATAATGTCAAAAGAGCCATGAATATTACGGATGTTGGGCACTTAACGAGTGATTCGGATTCCGGCGATGATAAAATGGTGGCTTCCGCCAAAAAGGAACATAAGAGTGTCATGGATATTGCTAAGTTTTATACGGATGCCTTTTTCCATGATTATAAATTATTGAATTTACGGATGCCCGATATTGTGAGCCCGGCGACATCTAA
>CANQCH010000092.1 GCA_947589165.1 uncultured Bacilli bacterium | reverse complement strand
CTTATGTTACAATAACATTGGTGATTTTTTATGTTCCAAATTAAAAATTTAACAGTGGAAGCTGATCATAAAAAAATCTTAAATGATTTTAATCTCGATTTACAAGAAGGGGCTATTCATGCATTAATGGGGCCGAATGGGACCGGCAAAAGTACACTTTGTCGCGTTATTTTGCATGATCCGGAATATAATGTAGCTAAGGGCGAAATTTTATACCATGATCATGACTTAACGAAAATGACGACGACTGCGATTGCCGGGGAAAAGATTTTTATGTTATGCCAAAGTCCCATTGCTATTGAAGGTGTTACTAATGCCGAATTGCTCCGGACGGCCTTATCGGAAAAAAGTGGGCAACCAATTAATATTTTTCAGTTTAATCAAAAAATGGAAGCTATTTGCGATAAATTAGATTTACCCCGAGAATTTATTCATCGAGAAATTAATGTCGGCATGAGTGGGGGCGAAAGAAAAAAGAGTGAATTACTTCATCTTTGGATGTTAGAACCAGAATTTATTATGCTTGATGAAATTGATTCGGGGCTAGACGTCGATGCTTTAAAAGTTGTGGCCCAATCGATTAACGAATATTACGCCCAATTTCATCCCACAATTTTAATTATTACGCATCATAATAAATTATTAGAATTAATTAAACCCGAATATGTTCACATCATGATGGAAGGAAAAATTGTAGCCTCCGGTGATGCTAGTTTAGCAACAAAAATTGAAAATGAAGGATTTAAGGCTTTTAATATAAGTGGGCTTGGAAATAATGAATAAAATAAGAGTAGAAGAAGAAAAATTTGTAGCCAACAATACCGTGGCAATATTAAATATTAAAGCTAATTATTTAAAAATAGATTGTTATGGTCATAATAAAATTTTTATTATCGATAAAGAAACGCTCAACTTAGATATTACCTTAGAGGATAATAGTTCCCTTGATATCTTAATATATGAAAATTGGAAAAAAGCTGATAATAAAATCGATATTAGCCAAAATAATAATACCCGTCTTACCTATCGGGAAGCCTTTAGGAGTGCTGTTGATACCAATATTACGATCACTAATGAATTAAAAGGTCATCATAATGAAAGTAATATTGAGTTAAGATGTCTAAGCGTAAAGGATAATATTACGATTGATATTTTAGCTAAGGCTTTAAAAAACACTAAAGATAACGTTATTACCGAAGATGTAAAAGGGCTTAATGATGGCGGTAAAATTATCGTTCGCCCTAATTTAGAAGTAAATACGGAAGATATTTCGGCTAATCATTTAGTGACAATCAGTTCGATTCCACGGGATTATCTATTTTATTTTGCCACACATGGTATTGATGAAAAAGTAAGTAAAAGTTTAATTTTAAAGGGCTTTTTAACAAGCATCTTTAAAGAAAATAAAGAAATATTACTAGGAGGTAAAAAAGATGAATAGAGAAGATTTTCCCATGCTTAAACAAGATTTAATTTATTTTGATAATGGAGCAACCAGTTTAAAACCTTATAGTGTTCTTGCCAAAATGCAAGATTACTATGAAAACTATAGTGCTAATGCCCATCGGGGTGATTATGATATTTCTTATAAAGTTGATTTAGAATATGAAGAAGCCCGGGAAAAAGTGATCAATTTTATTAATGCGCGGGAAAAAAGTGAAGTGATCTTTACCAGTGGGACGACTGAAGCGATGAACTTAATTGTGAATGGATTTTTTGCACCCCTTATGGAAGCCGGCGATGAAATTATTTTAACGACGAGTGAACATGCTTCCAATGTTTTACCATGGTTTCGGTTAGCGCGGGAAAAAGGTTGCGTTATTAAATATATTCCGTTAGATCAAGATTATCATGTAACGCTTGATAACTTAAAAAAAGTTATGACACCCCAAACGAAAGTCATTTCTTTGGCTTATATTACCAATGTTATTGGTGATGTAAGACCGATGAAGGAAATTACGCGGCTCGCCCATGAAAATAATATTTTTGTCGTTATGGATGGGGCGCAAAGTGTTCCGCATCTAAAAACGGATGTTCAAGACTTAGATATTGATTTTTTAGCTTTTTCCGGTCATAAAATGTTAGGCCCCACGGGAATTGGGGTTCTATATGGCAAAAAAGAACTATTAGAAAACATGGAACCCACGAATTTAGGTGGGGGCATGAATGAATCTTTTGATAATGAAAATGAAGTCTATTTAAAAGAATTGCCTACACGTTTAGAAGCGGGAACACCTAATATTGCTGGGGTTCTTGGTTTAGGAGCCGCGATCGATTATTTAAATAGTATTGGCATGGAAAAAATTCATGACCGGGAAATGCACTTGCGCGATTATTTAGTCGAAAAATTAGTGGCCATTCCCCATATTGATATTATAAATTTAGAAGCCGACAGTGGTATCGTTACATTTAACATCGACGGCATTTTTTCGCAAGATGTAGCTTATTATTTAAATAAATATAATATTTGTGTTCGGGCGGGTAACCATTGTGCTAAATTAATAAAAAATGCCATTGGCGTAACTAATAGTATTCGGATTAGCTTATATTTTTATAATACGGAAAATGAAATTGATAGCTTAGTCGAATTATTAAAAGATAAAAATAAAATTGAAGCCGAAATGCTTTAATTGACATTTAGCCGAAAATTATTATAATAAGTAGCGTGATAGCCATGGAACAAGATTTAATAACGGTTTTAAAAAAGGTAAAAGAACAAAAAATAATTTCCCAATTAACTTACCGAGAACTTAATCCGGATGATCAAAAAGATTTAGATATTATTAATTTACTTACTACTTTTGATGAAGAGGGCACTTGCTTTGGCGATTATGATGTTTTAGATTCTGTCTGTAATTATTATAGTTTAGGGATATATTTAGAAGATAATTTAATTGGTTATTTAGCATATTCTTTTCATCACTTTCAAATTCCCAATATCTTTAATATCTGTTTATGTTTAAAAAAAGAATATCGGAGTTTAGGCATTGGGCAAATCATCATTTCTCAAGCACTTAATACGATCTTTACCGGTTATGATGATATTACCAAAGTTATCGCCGAAATTGTCTATGATAATGAAAAATCTTTACAATTAGTAAAAAGGATTGGTTTTAAAGAAAATAAACAATATCAAACCGTCTTTTTAAGTCAGGGAAAACTAAAAGTAGAAAAAAGTTTTGAATTTAATTATAAAAATTATCTAGCGAAAAGAGAAAACTTAGCGCGTTATCGAACTTTAAAAATAAAGAAAGAAAGTAGGGAATAAAAATGGATGCTAATATTAAAAGAGAAATAATCATGGAACATTATACGCATCCGAAAAATCGGTTACGTAAGGAATCGCCTGATTATTTAAAAGTTAATACCAGGAATGCTTCTTGTATCGATAATTTAGATATTTATTTAAAAATTAAAAATGATATTTTAGAAGATATCGTTTTTGATGGGGAAGCTTGTGCAATCAGTATTTCCTCAACGAGTATTATGATTACGAATTTAATCGGGAAAACCGTTTCCGAAGCTCTAAATTATATTAATAATTTTACGGCCATGGTTAACGAAGAAAAATATGATGCTAATATTTTAAATGATGCTATCGTCTACGAAGATATCTATAAGCAAAACAATCGTAAAAATTGTGCTTTATTACCATATAAAGGTATTAAAGAGGCATTAGAAGACTATTTAAAAACTAAATAAGAGAAAGAAAAAAATTTTTTCTCTTTTTCTTTTCGGAATAAATTCCCAAAAAACTTAAGTAGTGTTATAATCCTGACTTTGACAGTTTTTAGAAAGCAAAAACTCTCAAACCCTTTAGTTATAAGGATTTGAGAGATTTTTA
>CANQCH010000091.1 GCA_947589165.1 uncultured Bacilli bacterium | reverse complement strand
ACCACACTTCTATATAAAATTATATCACAATAATTTTATATAAAGCCCATTGATTTATATTCTTTAGCATTCATCCTGGACAATGCTTTATAAATTTCATCGGTCAAAATTGCATATTATTTTACGCCATTTATACCCACCATACGCAATTTCAATCAATATTCACAACATCAGTTAAAACAATATTTGCCATCTTTAGCTTTGAGTCTCAAACTGTTACAAATTGTAACTGTTTCATTTTCTTCATCTTTAAGACTTTTTCAAGTATTCTCCATTTTGCAGAATTGCGTCTTTGGCAAAATATGGTAAAATAAAAGTAATTTTAGGAGTTTGTGGTTATGATTAATTTTTATGAATTATTAGGTGTTAATAAAAAAGCAACCAAAAAAGAAATTACCGTCGCGTATGAAAAACGAATTAAAAAATATCACTTTAGTGAAGAAACTGAAGAAGTAAAAGAAATTATTAAAAATTATACCGACGTTAAAGATACCCTTTTAGATAATGATAAACGAAAAGCCTATGATTTAACTTTAAATGAAATAAACCATGCCAAACAATTTGCTTATGAGGAAGAAGAAACTTATAATTATAAAATGAATTCTTATAAAGAAAATTATGATGATTATTTTTCCGGTTTTAATTATTACTTACTTTATCTAAAATATGGCATCGATAATTTTTTCCTTAAAATAATAAAAAGTATTCTCATTTTAATCAATTTTCTTATCTTTATGGTTATCAAAGGTATTACTTTTGGTTTAGTTTATTTACTAAATGTAATTGGCAATTTTGTTGATTACTTCGCGGGTTTTATTATGATTATGGCGATTATTATGCTATTTATGGATTCGGCTCCTGAATTACATGTGATTCCTTTTTTACCGAATAAAATTGAATGTTTTTGTGTTTATTCCATTATTGCTTTTGCGATGGAAATGGCTAAAATTTTTATCCTTGAAAAATCTTTAAATTTATATGTTTTCTTCCAAAACGTCGAAAATTGGCTTTTGGTTAGGATTTTAATGACTGACCTTTTACATAAAAATTAATTATTCAACCACACTAGTAATGAGTTGATAATCATGGCTAGTTTAAAAAAATACCAGGCAAAAAGAAATTTTCAAAAAACGAAAGAACCCAAAGGAAAAATTAAAAAATCTACCACTAAGTTACATTTTTGTGTGCAACATCATTTAGCCCGCAAGGATCACTATGATTTAAGGCTAGAATGGCAAGGTGTTTTAAAAAGTTGGGCTGTGCCTAAAGGGCCTTCCTATAATGCTAGTGATAAAAGACTTGCCATTATGGTGGAAGACCACCCTCTAAGTTATAAAAATTTTGAAGGTACTATTCCCCAAGGGGAATATGGCGGAGGCACTGTCATGCTTTGGGATGAAGGATTTTGGGAACCCATTAGTAGTGTTCCCAAAAATTTTAAAATGCCTAGTTTTAAATTTGTTTTAAAAGGGAAAAGATTAAAAGGCGCTTGGACTTTAATCCATTTAGAAGATGATAATTGGTTACTCATCAAAGAAAAAGATAATGTTAAGGGTTTTAAAGACATTAAACGATTAACTACGAGTGTGAAAACCAAAAGAACCATGCCGGAAATTGCCGAGGGAAAAAAAGTTCCATCTAAAAAAGATGTAAAAATTACGATTACAAATCCCCAAAAGCTAATTTTTCCCCAAGAAAAAATCACCAAAGGAGATTTAGTTAATTATTATTCAAAAGTGGCACCCCGCATGCTCCACTTTTTAAAAAATCGGCTTATTAGTGTAATTAGAGCGCCGGAAGGAATCGAAAAAGATATCTTTTACCAAAAGCATTTGGAAAATAATCACACCGGAATTGGCCATATTAATCTAAATAATGGCGATGAAGACTACTATTATCTTAAAAATAAGGCTGGCTTAATCGCCGAAGTACAAAGAAATAGTTTTGAATTTCATCCGTGGGCGAGTACAATTAAAAATATCGATCAGCCCAATATTATGATTTTTGATTTAGATCCCGATGAAAAATTAAAGCTTAGTGAGCTGCGGCAAGGTGTCAAAGACTTGAAAAATATTTTAGACGAATTAAATTTAAAATCCTTTTTAAAAACTAGTGGAGGCAAAGGTTATCATGTCGTCGTCCCTTTAAAAAAGAAAATGAATTGGGACCAATTTCGCGAAACAGCGCACCAAATCGCTTTATTAATGGAAGCTAAGTGGCCGGATAAATATACAACGAATATGCGGAAAAAGAACCGCCGCGGTAAAATTTATATTGATTGGGTAAGAAATACTAAAGGCGCAACGAGTGTG
The DNA here is from genome assembly GCA_947589165.1 of uncultured Bacilli bacterium. Taxonomy (GTDB): domain Bacteria; phylum Bacillota_I; class Bacilli_A; order RF39; family UBA660; genus Onthocola_B. Next base: position 1,637 of record CANQCH010000091.1, on the reverse strand, counting down.
GCCCCCTATTCGATTCGCTTACGAGCTAATTGTCCGGTTTCTTTTCCGCTTAAATGGTCAGAACTGGATAAGGTAAAACCCAATGAAATAACCATTGCTTTAGCATTAAAACGGTTAAAAAGAGTTGATCCCTGGGCTCATTTTTTTGATTGACAAAAGGCTTATCTTCCGTATAATAGTTACTGTTTGGAAAGGGAGATTAACATGAGTACTTTAACTTGTCCAACCCGTAAACTAATAAGTCAAGATTTAACTTTTGCCAGTAAAGAACAACGAATTTATTTTACGCAAAGTTATGCCCCTCAGGTTTATGATAACCATTATTTTTTGCATGCCTATCTTTTGGATAATGGCAAGTTATGCCACCAAGGTTATATTTATTTTTATTTAAATTTAGAACAACATAGTTCCCATTTTATTGGGGCTTATGTGGATCCCAAATATCGCGGGACAGGCCTATGTTCTTTACTTATCGCTTGTTGGTTAAAAAATTTTATGGAAAATGATTTTACCACGTTTGCCACGAATAAACGCCAACGAAAACCGTTTTTACTTTATCAATTAAAACAATTTGCTTTTGAAATTGCGGATCCTTTAAAATATGAAGATAATCCCAACACTATTTATCTTTGTCAAAAAGCAGCTGATTTAACTAAGTATTTATATTTTAAAAACGCGGGCCAAGCGCAAACTTTTGCGCATGGTAAAATAATGCAAAATGATAATTATCAAATTTTAGAAAATCTTACTCCTGACATTAAAGTTTTAGATCAAATTTTACTATCCGAACCCCTATATTTACAAGATGAAGAAGCATCATACACGCGGTCATTAAAGATTTGGCAAAAACATTTAAAATAACGAAAAATATGATATAATAATATACGAGGAAAATGTGGTTATGAAAAGAATAAAAAATAATAAAGTTTGGCAAAGCATTTGTTTACTTTTAATGATTACATGTACCATTCTCGCTTTTAATTTTACTTTTCATTTTTCCGGCATTAAAACTTTAACTGATTATATTAAATTATTTCGCTTTGATGTGTTATTATCTGCGATTCTAGGTGGCTTTTGTCTTTATTTTTATCGCCAATTTTATTTTCAAAAGCAAGCAAAATCCAATTGGTTGCGCTTTTTAGCTATTCTTTTTGCTTTATTTTTAATCATTGGTTATAGCTTTGAGGCCAAAGGTAATGCTTCTCTTATTTTTGGTAGTTGGTTTAATTTTGGTATTAGTATTATTGTCTTCATTGGTTATTATTTATTTTTTAATTGGCTTTTAAATTCAGCTTATAATTATCTAGCCTCTAAAAAGTTAAGCCCGAAAAAAAGGAAAAATAAAGTTATGACTTTTATTTTGGAAAAGCATCCTTTTATTATGCCTTTTATTATTATCTTAATTTGTTGGTTACCTTACATAATTAGTTTTTATCCCGGAATTTTTTCTCCTGATCCTAGTTTCCAAGTCCAACAATTTTTTGGCATTAAAACTAAATATAGTGATTATAGTATTCCCCTAGATCCTAAGGTAACAATTACCAATCATCATCCCGTGGCTCATACTTTCTTACTCGGGGGATTAGCCTATCTTGGTCAAGCTTTAGGTTCTTTTAACTTGGGTATTTTTATTTATA
>CANQCH010000090.1 GCA_947589165.1 uncultured Bacilli bacterium | reverse complement strand
TGTTTGATTAACTAAAGAATCTAAACAATCCTTTAAATATTTTTCTGAATTATATACTGGAACAATAATACTTACTTTCATGCTATTAAAATTTCTCCTCTAGATAATTATATCATTAAAAAAAATACTTGTATATTAAGTACCTTAAACTCTTGTATTTGCTTACCAAAATAGCCATTTCTTCTATTTTTGGATTTAACCGATACCGCCATGGACGGCATCAATTACAACCTTCTTTGTTGCTCTTTCATCCATAGTTTATCACATAATATAAAATATATTTTATTTACATATTTGGTGTATTTGGTAAAAAATTTATAAATTAATAAAATTAGAACATAGTACTTGAATATTGCTAATTTATATATTATTTTTATATTTTACATTTTACTCCTTTTGTAGAATAGTTATTTTCAATTATAAAAAATTCAATATAATTATTATAATCAAATATTGATTTATGAGAATATATTAAACCTGAAATTTCTTTATTATTTTCAAAAAAATTAATTTCTTTAGAAACTTTTAATAATAAAGGTCCTGTAACATCCATCAAACTCCCATACTGTGATATATCGCTAGTATTAATAGCAATATATTTTTTATCATTAGGGGATACTAATTTTTTATCTTCAATATATTCGGTATAAATCTTACTTTTAGTTACTAAAGCAAATTTCAGCCTTTGATAAATTTCATTTATTGGTAGCACCCCAATTTTGTTAAATTCTATTTTGGGAACTTTAAAATGGTTATCACCGCATTTAGGGCATATACATTCTATCCAAATAGTATTATTCTTATAAATAACTTGAATATCAGGGCCTTTATTCTTTTTGCTTCTTTTAACTAGCAATTTTTTTTAGTCAAAAAGTAAATCAAATAAAGTTCCCATAAATACCCTGCGAAATATTCTTTACCACTTATCATTCTTATTTTAAAACTTTTATCAAATTTTTCTCCACATTTCTTCCATAATTTATCGAGAATTTCTTTATGCCTAAAAATATAAAATAAGAAAAAATTAACATATTTTTCATTACCAATATAATTAATGTTTTTGGTCTTCTTTAAACTTATTTTACTACTCCACTTAATTAATGTTTTAAAATCCACATTAGCACAATTTTGAATTTTTTCCTTTACATTGTTATCGAAAAAACTGCTATTTTCAAAAAAATTCAAATCATTATTTAATTCATTATATTTTAATTCCGATTGTCCAATAACTTTTTCTTTGTTTTCTTCCATTTTAACCACACATTCCTTTCGCTTCGTTCAAGGCACACATAGTCATGAAAAGATTATTTTTCAGACTACTGCCTCAATTATTTTAATCTATAAAAAAGTAAAATTATATATAAATTATAGCATAAACTATTATTAAAATATAAATTTTATTTTATGGTGGTATCGTGAATTTGTATAGGATTACTTACTTCAACTTTTAATATATTAAAATCAAAACCACCAAATGTACTTTTAAAAGTATTACATAATTCCAAACTAATATATATTTCCTGTAAATAATTATTATTTAATAAATCAGTATAATTGCAAATTATTTTAAAATTTTTAATATTTACTCTATTATTTTTATAATTAAAATAAAATATAAAATCAATATATAATGATTCATCTTTTTTAATTATAGATTGATTATAAGATAGTGGATAGTCACTTACTAATTTGTCATTATCATAGACTTTAAGTGAAACATTTGTAGCATGATTTAAGCCTAAATTTATGATATTTAAAAATAAATTATAGCAATAATAAATCTTTTTATAGTTGTCACGTAAAAAAACTTCACAATAATTGTCAGTTATTTTATTTTTTGAAAATTCATAAGCTAATAAAGGCAAATTTTGTATTCTTTTATCTTCTTTATTGCTTTCTCTTTGTAAATTGATTTGTTTAGTAGTCATCAAAAATAATGTAATAGCACCAATTGTTGCACCAACTATTGAAGAAACATAAGTAGCAATAAAATTAAACCATCTATTAATATTATTAGCATTAACCCAATTTAATCTGCTCGCAACATTGTATGTGTCCAAGTAAAATAAAATAAGCGGAACAAAAGCAACAATTATTGCGATCCAAAACAAAATTTTTTCATCCAATGTTTTTGTTAATTTATATTCCTTATAAACTTTTATAATCAAAAAAGATGTAATAAAACCTATTATTAATAGTGAAATGAAATTTAATAAACTACTATTCATATAACTCCAAAAATTATTTATCTAATTCTATTTTTAACTCATCATTATTTAACTTATTATTTTTATTTAATAATAAGTTTTCAAAAAACATAATTAAATATTTATTAGTTTCCCTAATACCTTTACTATAATTAGTATAATTTGCTCTTACTAAAGCATTGCGAAAATATAAAGCGTTTTCTTTAAATAATTCATTATTAATATTAAATCCCATACTTATTAAATATTTTTGAATAAATATTGCCGTAGTTCTAGTATTTCCTTCTTGAAAGGGATGTATTTGCCATATTCTAGAGGTAAATTCAACAATTCTATTTATTAATTCTTCTTCATTAAATTTGCTATAATCAATTTCTTTTTCTTCGTTAAAATCGTACTTTAGAGATTCTTCAATTAAATCATATGATTGATATTGAACTGTATCACCTTTAAGTATCTGTTCATCTTTGATAAAATTATAAATTCTAAATTCTCCTGGATTATATATTTTCTTATCCAAATTAATAAATAGTCTTTTATGATAATTTTTAAAAGTTATAAAATCAAATCTAAATGATTTATCACATAATATTTCATAGATAGCAGTTGCCACTTCATCTGCTTCTTCTTCATCATCGTAAACATGATTATTATTTTTACTATAATAGGAAGTTATTTCATTTTGAACTTCTTGATAAGTCTTTTTACCTTGAATATGTTCTTCAGATAGTTCCTTCATATATTTAGAAGGTTTTAAACCATCAACGTCTTGAAGGCCAAATGCTATATTCCAATATAATTGTTTTATTTTAGGATTGCTTTCTTCTAAAACTTTATCATAAGTTATTTCATCCATAGAATTGCCTCCTTTTTATAAGAATATTATATCAAATATTCATCAATTAATCATCAATAACATTAATATATTTAAAAAGAGATTTAAAATAAATTTTGGCTTATTTTAATTTGTTTTATTGCTATTTATTAGTAATTTATTGTATGTAAAAATCCGTATATGGTAACCAGCATAACCGTAACTGCATCTTTATATTCCCATTGGTTAAAAATGTATTAATCATGTAAATCAGGTTTATCTGAAAATTGCAAATTAGAATACTCATTCAGATTTATATATTCCAAAATTAATTTTGCAAAAACCTCATCATAACTAAATAAATTATTTTTTTCTACCTCGTTCATACATATCGACGTATATTTTAACATACTATTTGCGTTTTTATATAAAAAGGATTTATACAAACATATTTTGCATAAGTCCTTTTTTTAGTGATTTCAATTTACGTAATTTTTCGGATTCATATTTAATTTTTGTATCAAAAGATGATAATATTTTTGCATATTTATTCTGTGTATTTATATCTGGAAGATTTATTTTAATTTCACATAAATTTGAAAAATTTAGGGTATTTCTAACACCACCCTCAAATTTGGATAATGCTTCTTTTTTAAAATATTTTGAGTCAAACCATTCTAATAAAAATTTATTATTTTGATTAGTAGTAAAGCATTCATACAATGGACTAACTACACTAACTTTATCATTTTCCTTTAGTGCTAAAGAGCCTACATTTAATCGTGATGGATTATATGCAAAAACATTTTTTCTAATTATGTAATAATTTTCTAAATTTTTACTAGCTACATTACGATCTTCAAATTGTTCTGTTTGAGATACGAATCCATATTTATTACTAATACTTTCAACATAACAAATAATATTATTTTTATTTTTTTCATTCCATTTAGTTAAAATGTCTTTCAATTTACAAACATTATGATTGCCATAAAATAATTTATTTTTTATGTATATTTTATATAACTTAAGGGCTT
>CANQCH010000089.1 GCA_947589165.1 uncultured Bacilli bacterium | reverse complement strand
ATATCCTAAATCTTCCAATGTAATATTTTTATTCATTATTCATCACTCCTTTGGCATTTCGTAAATTATAATATTTGTATTTATAGGTTTTATTTCAAAGGCATTATCACATGCTATGATATTTATATTATTTAAATTTTCACAATAATTTTTATATGCTTCTATATTTGAATCTTTCATCATTAATTTTGGTTTTAATAAATATTGGCATTTAATTTTATTTTGTATTTCATCTAATATTTCTAATGCTCTTTCTTTTGAAGCATAATATCCGACAATATCACAAGTATCTATAGCCCACATACTTTTATTGTCATCATAATATACTCTAAGATCACAACAACATGTTAATCTTTCTTTATCTTGGCTTCTTATCCATAAATTCACTATTTATCCTCCTACCTTTTGAATTATTCATTTCTGTTGTTTTTTTTAATTTTTTTATTTTTTCATTAATTTTTGCATAATTATTTTTATAAGTTTCGCATTTTTCTTCTAAATTTTCAAAATCAAAAAATTTTTCATATAATTTATTCTTAATAATATTAACCAATCTTTCATTTTCAATTTTTAATGTGTTATTTTCTTTTAGCAATTTTCTTTTAGAAGGTAATTTTTCATTAAAATACGTAGTTTTATTATTTTTACTTTTGAAAATTTTCATCTTGTCCTCTTAAAATTTCATTAAAGCATTCTTCACATAAATTTATTTCTTTAGAAATATTTTTCCCATATGAAGTTATTAACTTTTCATTTTTTCCTTTTTTTTGAGTAAATTGATAAACTACGTCTTTATATGTGATAGGAATCCTATGTAACTTTTCTCTTGGTTCAGTTACCTTATTACACTTTTCACATCTAAACATTTTGAGCTCCTAAAACATCTTCTAATTTAGTATCTTCTCTAAAGCCTAGACACCACTTTAAAGCTGCTAATTGACCATCTTCATAATAGTAAAGATTATTTTGTTTTTCTTCACGACAAGCAGAAATCAGTTTTATTTGTTTAATTATTTCATTTTTATTTTTTAATCCGTTGTATTTTTCTTGTAATATTTGATTTATATTGTTAAGTGTCATACATTTGGATCTTAATAAAAGATTTTCTTTTTCTAATGGACTAATTTTTTTGATTTCTTCCATTGTTTTCTCCTATGGATTTTAACTGTGCCTTAACTTGACTATTTTTTTGATTTTTAAGTATTGTCACAGTCTTTAATTTTGGTGTTTTTTGGGCTTTTATTTTTTTTACTTTATACAATGCTGGATTGCCCTTGATTAATTCTTTTTTTAACATTTCTATTTTTTTATTCTTACGACTTAATGCTGATTTTAAGCCACCCTTTTCATCAGATAATTTTTTATATTTTGTTCTTAAATCTTCGTATTCCTCTTTTTTGGATCTAATATATACTTCTTGGTTATAATTAGTCTTTACTAAATCCTGATTTACTTCTTTTAATTCTTTTATTTCATTAATAAAAGTTAATTTTTCTTTTAACCAAATTTGTTTCAAATCATTTTTTTCTTTTTGACTTATTTCTAATTGTTTAATTGTTTCTTCTGTTACTTCATTTGCGGCTTGTAAATCTTTTTCATATCTTTTTTTACTTACTACTAGTATCATTTTCATTTCCTCCTAACCAGTCATAGTTTAAAATTTCTTGATCTAAAGATTGTTCTTCATTTTCTCTTTTTACATCTGCGGTTTTAATTTCTGAAAGAGCTTTAAAACCTGCAGATTTCCAATTTCTTAAAATACCTTCAACATAGGCAAATGTTTTCTTTTGATTCATTACGGCGATGGTAATTGCGTATTTAATAATCTCGTCATCAAACTCTATAAGCCATTTATTAATTTTTTCATATTCAATTCCCGATAAAGAACGACCAAAATTTTCTTCAATAAAAGAATAAATATTATTAGTTGTTATTGTAGTTGTTGTAATATTATTTATTTTATTTTTATTTTTATTTTCTTTTATTTTCTTTTCTTTTATATTGGATTGCGTTTGCTTATCGGTGGCTTTGCCTTTGCTATGCGGTCGCATTGCGTTTGCATTGCTTTCCGCATCATTACTTTTTTGCCATCTTTTCAAAGAATTTTTACGATTTATATTTGATTTTCGATTTATGTCCTCAAGCCTTGTTAGCACACTTTGAGAAAAAAATTTATTATTTTTTATTTTGAATAAATCGAAGTTTTTTATCAAATTTATAATTAATTCTTTATCGATTCTTAACTCATAAGCTAATAAATTTATATCTTCTTCTAAAGTTAAATAACCATTATTTTCATATAAACACTCAATTATACACCAGTAAAGGCCAATTCCATTTAACCCAAGTTGCATATTCACTTTTTTTAATTTAATGTCATTACGAGCATTAAAATCATGTGGAAAATAATTATTTATTTTTTTCATAGAATTACCTTTCTTAAAAATTTTTTAAACCTCAAAACCCCCACAAAATATAATTATTTATTTTGTTTATTTTCATAGAATTGTTCTAAATAGTCATAAGAAATCGCGGCAATAAATGCTTCAAAACCATTAACAATTAATCCGAAAATTGTAAAAGTACCTCCATGTATAATTGCGATGATCCAATCTGTTAAAAAGGCTACTGCCATTAAAACTAGCAATTCTAAAATTAAAAAGTTTTTAATATTTAACTTCTTCATATTTACCCTCCTAGTTCATAATTTGATTTTTAAAGCTAAAATTGGTATAATTATTTTGTTAAATTTTTATTTAACATTTTTATTAAGCACTGGTATTAAATGGTAACTTATTGGCCAGTGCTTTTTTTGTGACTTTTAATATTTTTCACCTCCTAGGCTTGTCCACTTAATGAAAAACACTAAATTAAATATTTTTCGTCAAGTGCGTTATATTCTTCATCAGTTAAAAAAAATTCTGATACGTCCGTTCCTTCATAGAATAATCGCTCGGCGATCTTATTTATGACGTCATATAATTTTTTTAACTGCCTATTTTTTTCTTCATCTGTTAAATCAGATTTTATTTCAATAATTTCAGTATTACCTAAAAACATTTATAGGCCTCCTTTTGTCGAACTTTGTCATATATAAATATATGTTTATTTTCTTAATTGTTACCTGTTCTAGCAGGCTTTTCAGACACTTAATTAGGACTAGAACGGGAGGCTAGTGCTTTACCTTTATTGTGGATACACTTAATTAAAAGGAGTGACGTTTGTGTGATCAAAAATACTTTATTTTTCTAGCCCTAATTAAGTGTCTGATTTTAATTTGATTTAATATTTTTTTTAATTTATAATATTTAGCTAAGAAAGTTGGTAATAAATTATGAACGATATAATTAAATTTTTTATGAATAATGAAAGTATATTATTAAGTTGTTCATTAACTTTTGTTCTAGGAATCATTGCATATAATCATGAAATTAGAAAACCTTTAAATATTGATATAAAGAAACAACAATTATTTAACGTATACTTACCAATTTTTATAGAAATCGAACCATATCTTTATAGAAAATTATCGAAAAAACAAATAGATAAAATTATTACATTTGTCGATAAAATTTTTAAAAATAATTACATTTTGATTAATTCTAGTACTTTTACTGTGTACAAAAATTTTAAGAGCCAACCTAATTTTAAAAATTTTAAACTATTTTGTTTTAATATCGATTTCTTTTATGAATATATTAAAAAAATACTAAAATATCCTAAAAGAAGTTTTATCTATAAATTTAATAATTCTCAATATATAAATAGTTGGATTGGAATTATGTTTTATTTTTTATATTTATTAGTTTTTCTAACATTAACACTATTAATTTCTTTTTCTATAATTAATTTAATAAAGTTATTAATTACTAAAATAATATAAAAATCAATTTTGCAAATAAATATCCTAAAATAAATGTAAAAATACTTAGCAAAATTACCATTTCTTATCTCCTACTTTTTTTACAAGATTCATTTTTATATACTATCCTCCTTTTAATTTTTGATCAGCTTCTTCAATAATTTGTAATATTTCTTCAGTGGTACATTCTCTAAACATTTTTTACCTTCTTTCATATA
>CANQCH010000088.1 GCA_947589165.1 uncultured Bacilli bacterium | reverse complement strand
AATTAAAATACCTCATAATATTTTATGAAGTATTTGGTTATTAAGTGAAGGAATTTAATGAATTAAGCTTCGAATTTTACAGTGATATATTTTTGTTTATCATATAAAGATTGGACGGTGCGAATTATTTTATTAGCGATTTCGCTACTATGTTCTTTGGCCGAGATAACAACACTAATACTATCCCCATTAATTTTGACGAAGGAATCATAATTATAAGTATTACTAATTAATTTTTCAATTTTTTCAACTTCACCTTTGGCCGTATTTAAAGCCTGGAGTGCTTCATAAGCATCATTTTTTTCTTCAATCGTGGCAGCATCATCTAGTAAAATATCTTGGTATGTTTGCATGGATTGCATAATTTCTTCATCTTCGGCCACCCTTAAGGCTACTAAAACATCGGATTCGGCAATTTCCACGGTTTCTTTGCTAGTATTGTCGCTAGCTAAAGTCTGTAAGGCTTCATCATCCATAGAAATATAATAAATTCCTAAAACTAAAATAAGTGAAAATAACGTGACAAACCATAAATTTTGTTTATTAATCATATCTTTTCCTCCAAAATCTACTAAAGTATATGAGACAAGTTAGTAAATATTAAAAAAAATTAATCTTTTTAATGAAAAGAAAAAGGAAAGGCTCTTTTTAGCGACTATATATATAAGTGAAGGGAGGTTAAATAATGGTTAAAATGGTTATCAAAAAACAACATGATTTACAAGATTGTGGCGTTTGCTCGTTAGCTAGTATTATTGAATATCACGATGGTTATATTCCGATGGAAAGACTACGGATGGATACGCATACGAATAAAGATGGCACGAGTGCTTACAATTTATTAAATGCGGCGCAAAAGTATGGCTTTGATGTCATGGGTGTTAAGATTTCATCTTTAGATGATGCAAATATTACCTTGCCCGCGATTGCCCACATGAAATATAAAAATGGCTTAAATCACTTTGTCGTTGTTTATGAAATTACGAAAACCAAAGTAATATTAATGGATCCAGCTAAGGGCAAAGTAGTTTTAAAACGACAAGAATTTTGGCAAGATTTTTCGCAAATTTTATTAATGTTCTATCCCAAAACGAAAATTACGATTTTCGCCAAAGGCCAAAGTATTTTGCAAGTGTTTTTAGCTATTTTAGGAAAAGAGAAGAAAATATTTAGTGAAATTATCTTTTTAAGTATTTTACTTACGGCTTCAACCATCATTACGAGTTATTATTTTAAGGTTACGATTGAAGCTATTAGTGAAAATATTTATTTAGAATATTTAAAATTTATTATTATTCTTTTTGCCATTCTTACAATCTTTAAATGTCTTTTTACGTATATGCGTAGTTCTTTGGAAAATCATCTTAATAAAGATATTGATTGCTTATTAGAAGCTAACTTTTTAAATCATTTATTTAAATTACCTTCAAAAAATATTTTGAGTCGCAGTAGTGGCGAAATTTTAGCCCGCGTTCGCGAATTAAATAATATCAAAAGCATTTACACCGAGATTTTTATTAACTTTATGTTAGATTTTATTTTGGCGATTTCGGCAATACCTATTTTAATAACTATTAGTAGTAAAATGTTTTTCGTTCTTTTCGGCATTGTGGTTTTATTATTTATTATAGGTTTACTGACGATGAAAAGTATTTATCATAAAGCATATCAAAATATCACTTACGAGGAAGAATTTAATAATTATTTATTGGAAAGCATTAATACTTATCCCACGGTTAAAAATTTAAATTTAGCGACTTATATTTTAAAAAATATCGAAGAAAAATTATCCGGTTTTATTTATGATAGTTTTAAATTAAATGACTTTTTAATTAAAGAAGAAAATTTAAAGTTTAGTATTAATGAAATTGGCTTTTTTACTATTAATACGGTAGGTATTTATTTAATAACGCATAATCAATTATCGATTGCTAATTTAGTAACGTTCAATACGTTAATGATTTACTTTTTAAATCCGCTTAAAAATTTAATTGATATTTTACCTAAATACAATTTTTTGCAAGCAACATTTACAAAAATTAGTGACTTTATTAATATTCCGACCGAAAAGCTAGGTAAAAGGATTCCTTTAAAGACTAGCGATATTAAAGTGAAAAATTTAAGCTTTAGTTATAATGACTATAATATGATCTTAAAAGATTGCCAATTTCAGATTAAACAGGGGAGTAAAGTAATGTTTAAAGGCCAAAGTGGTTGTGGTAAAAGTACAATGTGTAAAATTTTAATCAAAGAATTCGAAAACTACCAGGGAACAATTACCATTGGTGAAAAAAATTTAAAAGATTGTTCGCTAAAAACAATTCGGGATAACATTTTATATGTTTCCCAAGAAGAAAATCTTTTTAGTGATACAATTTATAATAATTTAGTATTGGGACGTAATCTTAGTGACGAAAAAATTAATGATATTGCTAAAGTTTGTTTAGTTGATAAAATCATTGCGACTAAAAGTTTCCGTTATGAAACATATATCAGTAATTTGCAACCGACAATTTCGGGTGGGGAAAAACAAAGAATTATTTTAGCCCGTGCTTTATTAAAAGAAGCTAAAATCTTAATTTTGGATGAACCATTAAGTGAAGTTGATTATGCTTTAGAACGGCAAATTATTATGAATATCAAAAATTATTTTCCCGACAAAACAATTATTTATATTACCCATAAAAATCAAGATGATTTATTTGATCAGGTAATAAAATTTTCTGGGGCATGATGATTAATAACTATCAAAGATTACTACATCTAAAACACCAAAATTATGGCCCATTTTTCTTAATTGTTATCTTAATTATTGCCTTAACAATTTATATTTGCCAAAATAAAATTTATGATTATGCAAATTTCGTCGCCGTTAGTGATACGGATAATTTATTAGTCACGGTACCAATTTCTTACTCTGATACCATTCATAATGCTATTTTAAAAATTAAAAATCAGCAATATGAATATACCGTAACCAATATAAGTGAATTGCTTTATGATGCTAATTCACAAACCAATTATCAAATATATACCATTCATATAGCTAAAAAATATTTGCCTAATGAAATGGTTAAAGTAACATTTTATTATAATCAAGAAAAGATCATTAAAAAACTAATTAGATTTATTAAGGAGTGATGATATGGAAAATTTAAAAAAATCGCAATTAGCAAACATTAAAGGTGGCGGCTATACCTTTTGGTTAATATTAGGTGGTATTGGCTTACTAATCTTAGGCATTTTTGATGGTTATCAAAATCCTAACAAATGCAATAATGGTTAAGAAAGGAGGCTTAAATGAAATTAAAAGATCATGAATTAATGCAAATCGTTGGTGGTGGTTTAACCACAGCGATGATTAATGCTTTATCGAAAGCGATGACGACAATTTTAAAAATTGGCCAAACAATTGGCACCGTCATTAGACGAAGCATTACGAAAACCTTTTGCGTAGGTTAGAATAAAAAAGCTTTCGGGCTTTTTTATTTTTTCTAAATCAAAAATAAAACTTGTTAAAAGTAAATTTTTTCGTTATAATCAAAATGTAAGTGTTACCAAGAGTAGCACTTACCAATGGTTTGTGCTCCTACTTATGAGGAGTACTTTTATTTTGTCCTAATTGTAAAATTAAGAGAAGAATAATTAACTTTTAGTAAAAAAATCATCCATTAAAACCACCTCCAATAAGTAATTTTAAGTAAAAACCCAAAACCCCCTTAAAGAAAGATAGTAAGTACTTTTCATAAAACTGGTAACAGGGAACTATTATAAATTTTCCTATAGTTAAATTAAAGTAGTATCGTTCGTCAAAATAAGACAAAATATTTTTAGTGCAAGTATTTAGTTATCTAAGCATAAAATTGGTAAGGGGATAAAGATGCATATCAAGGAAAACCTAACTAATTTTTTATATGATCAAAAATATTTTATAACTTTATATGATAATTATCTTTATGTATTTAATTATGAAGATTTAGTTTTACTAACGGAACAAAAAATTATTTTGGCCATGGCTAATTTTACTTTAACAATTAAGGGGCAAAATTTGATGATTGCCAAAATGTTACCAAAAGAACTTTTAATTAAAGGGCAAATTACCAATGTAGGTAAAGTCGATGAATAAACATTATTTATGGCTTAAAGCCC
>CANQCH010000087.1 GCA_947589165.1 uncultured Bacilli bacterium | reverse complement strand
GAATATCAAGATAACAATGTCTATGTAAAAACGACAAGCTCCGATCGTTGCTATGTTTACTTTGCCAAGGATACGATGGCTAACAAATGTGAACTAGGGTATGCAGATGCAAGTAGTGCTGTTTGTACCATTTTAAAAAACTATGGCAAAGATAAAACTTTATTTTATCATGATGGTAATAGTATAGATAGTAATAGTGACTTAGAGGCCGGTGATAAATCTTATCGTTACAGTGGCAGCGATTATGAAATTGTTGATAAAAATAAATATCAAAATGTGGAAGATATTATTAAAGTAACCCTTAATACTTCAGACTGGATAAATAATTATAAATTACTTTATAAAGATAGTGAAGAAAAATTGAATTTAAAGGAAGTAATCACGGAAGCGATAAATGATGGTTACCTAAAAGAAAATAAAATAAAGAATTTTGTCTGTATCCCAACAACAATAGATGAAACATGTAGCAATGATAATTTATATCGCATAATTGGGGTATTTCCCAATCCAAAAGGCAATTACGAAATAAAACTAATCAAATATGATTATGCCACAGTAACGCAAATTGAAACTGGCTATTATTCGAATGGTTTATATATGGATAATTATCGTGGAAATCTTGAACCAGAACAAATTGCTACATATGCATGGCAAAATGGTATTGATGGCAGTTATCCAACGGGAGATTTAAATCTAAATAAGCTTAATGGTACATTTTTAAGTAAATTAGATAGTAATAAAATAGCTGACCATACCTGGTATTCCTCGAGAAATGCAAATATGAACGGTGCTAAAATAGCATACGATACAGAAGTGGGTATTCAAAAATCCTCCATAGGAGAAGAAGCTTGTACATATAATTTAGATATAATTCCTTGCCGTGAAGAAGATTTAATAGCTCATAATAAAATTGGATTAATGTATTATCACGAATATATGTATGCCTCGAAACCAAATTATTGGAATATTATTAGTGACAATTTACCTTATTTTATTTTAAGTAATTGGTTTTATATGGGACATACGGAACTTACTATTACGGGTTATTTAGAAAATAGTACACATAATACATATATTATTGATCTAAATCGACTTGGACGTACAGGGGGCCATAGTTCAAATTATTTTAATGCGGCAACCGCAGCTATAAGACCAACCTTTTATTTAAAAAGTGATGTAAGTTTTATAAGTGGTGATGGTAGTTACCTAAATCCTTATAAATTAGTTTAAAATGTCATAAAAAAAAGACCAATTAGTTTGGCCTTTTTTAAATGCATAAATTATAATTTACGATATAAACCAATGGCAATACCTAAGATAGTTACATTATCAAAGATAAAAGGGGCCATCGTATCATTTTCGGGTTGTAATCTAATATGATCTTTTTCTTTATAAAAAGTTTTTAAAGTAACTTCATTTTCGCTAGTCATGGCAACGACAATATCACCATTTTTGGCTGTATTTTGCCGTTTAATAATTACATAGTCCCCATCATAAATACCTTTATTAATCATTGATTCACCACTTACTTTTAAAGTGAAAACTTCGGTTCTAGTAGGAATTAAATTGGCTGGTAAAGCAAAAAATTCATTAGGTTGTTCAATCGCGGTAATCGGATTCCCGGCCGTAATTTTCCCTAAAAGGGGAACCTTAACTACTTCTTCATTTTTTTCTAAGTATTCGTTTTCGCCGACCACTTCTAAAGTCCGAAATTTATTGTTGGTTGATTTTAAAAAGCCTTCTTTTTGTAAATTTTTAATATGGACAAAAACGGTCGCGGGACTATTTAGACCAACACCTGCACATATTTCTCTGATGGCAGGGGGATAGCCATGATTAGCAATATATTTTTTGATAAAAGTTAAAATTTCAACTTGTCTTTTAGATAAATTTGGTTCTTTCATCTTTCCTCCTAATTTTATTTTACACTAGCTATTGTCAAAAGTCAAACAAATGTTTTAAAATCGTTTGACACGAACAAATGATTGTGATAAATTAAAATTGAAAGAGGTGGTAGAAAATGAAAAAAATGATGAGAAAGTACGGAGGAGTGATATTTTTTTATACCGCCATTATCATAATGATTTGGGCGATTAATTATCGATTTGAACGGCTGCAAGAGACTGGCCCCCAAGAAATTGCTTATTTAAGTGAAAATTAATGGAAAACTTTTGTCAGTTTTCTTTTTTTATGATATGATTATAACAATAGGAGAAAGATATGAGTAAAGTTGATAATAAGATAATTAATAGTATTAAAGTTTTAGCCTTAGATATGATTGATAAGGCGGGCAGTGGGCATCCGGGAATTGTTTTAGGGGCGGCCCCAATTATGTATGCTTTATATAAAAATCATTTAAATGTGATTCCAAGTAAACCGGATTGGTTCAATCGCGATCGTTTTGTTTTATCGGCTGGTCATGGTTCCGCTTTACTTTATGCAACTTTATATCATGTAGGGTTTGATATTGATCTTGAAGAATTAAAAAATTTTCGCCAACTTAATTCTTTAACTCCAGGACACCCTGAAGTTAAAGTTACCCCTGGCGTTGATGTATCGACGGGGCCTTTAGGCCAAGGCGTTGCCAATGCCGTTGGGATGGCCCTTGCGGAACGTTACTTTCGGTCTATTGCCCAAAAGGAAAAAGAAAAAACGAATTTAATTGATTATTATACTTACTGTTTATGTGGTGATGGCGATTTAATGGAAGGCATTAGCTATGAAGCCTTATCATTTGCGAGCACCCAAAATTTAAATAAATTAATTATACTTTATGATCATAATAGTATTAGTTTAGATGGATCAACAGATTTAACTTGCACGGAAGATGTAGAAGTGCGTTTTGAAGCTTTAGATTTTAATATTATCCGGGTAAAAAATGGGACGAATTACAATGATATTTCGGATGCCATCGCCGAAGCTAAAAAAAGTAAACGGCCATCAATTGTAATTGTGGATACGGTAATTGGCGAAGATAGCATTGATGCCGGGACTAATAAAGTTCATGGTAAACCGCTTGCGCATGATGATTTAGCCCTTGTTAAAACTAAATTAGGAATTGATAGTCCATCTTTTCAATTAGATAGTGAATTATTAGCCCAATTTCAAGCCGATATTTTAGAACGGGTAAATAAAAAATATAAACCTTGGCAAGAAGAATATAATCATATTTTAGAAGAACAAAATGAAGGGTTACATAATATTATTAATTTACTCGAAAAAAATATTTTACCGATTGATTTTGATGATGCGAAATTTAAAATTAATGATGATTATTGTGAAGAATTACGAATTAGTAACCATAAAATAATGAATTTTATTTCGCCCAAAAGTCCTTTCTTTTTAGGGGGTGCGGCCGATTTAGCTTCTTCTTGTAAAACGAATTTAGATCAATCAAGCATTATGTCTAAGGAAAATCCGGTAGGTAAAAACATTTATTTTGGGGTTAGAGAACACGCTATGGGTGGTATTTTAAATGGCTTAGCTTTATCGAACTTAAAAGTATTTGGCGCCACTTTCTTAAGCTTTAGTGATTATCTAAAACCAGCTTTAAGAATGAGTGCTTTAATGAATTTACCCGTCACTTATATATTTACGCATGATTCCTTTTTAATCGGCGAAGATGGGCCTACTCATCAACCAATCGAACAATTATCAATGCTACGAACGGTTCCGAATTTTATTACTTTCCGGCCGGCTGATATAAATGAAATCATGGGGGCTTGGGAATATATTTTACGAAATAATGGGGCTAATAGTTTAGTTGTTAGTAAAGAAGTTAGACATAAATATAAATACACGAACGCCAAATTTGTTAAATATGGTGCCTATATGATTAGAAAAGAAAAATATCGGTTAGATGGAGTAATTATTGCGACCGGTAGTGAAGTCGAAATAGCATTAGGCATTGCCCAAGATTTATTTCTTGCTGGGCGCGATCTAAGAGTTGTTTCGATGCCGAGTATGGAATTATTCTTAAAACAAAATCCTAAATATGAAGAACAATTATTACCTAAAGATGTTCCCATTTTTGTAATCGAAGCCGGAGCTAGTTTAATTTGGAATCGTTTTGCGACGAAACCTAATTATATTTTTGGCGTTAATCAATTTGGACAAAGTAGTAAAAAAGAAGAATTAGCTAAATATTTAAAATTTAATAAAAACGATATTTTAGAAAAAATTGTAAAAATTTTAGAAGAAAATGATAATATCGACATAATCTG
>CANQCH010000086.1 GCA_947589165.1 uncultured Bacilli bacterium | reverse complement strand
GATTTAGTCGTTATTAATGGCGACGAAGAAGATGAACAAAGTTTATAGAATTAGTTAGCTAATTCTTTTTTCTTGACAAACATTAGCTTTTCCATATAATAAGGGGACGAAAAAACCGGTGGTTATGATGAATGAGATTTTTAAAATAATAAATCCCCAAGCTAATTGGCTTTTAACCCAAATGAGTAATAGTGATTTACAAGATTTTTTAACTTTAGTTAATAAATATCCATTAGAATTTCGGGATACTTTAGCCTTGGATAAATCGCTTACTTTTGGTTTAGAAATTGAATGTGAGCGATTATTATTAAAAAGAGCTTGGAAAATTGTAAGGGAAAAAAATATTCGTTATCATTTAGATTCGGAAAATAATTGGCAAGTAACAACCGATTTATCTTTAAAAGGTGGCTGTGAAGTTACGTCGCCTATTTTAAATGATAGTGAATTTTCGTGGCATCAAGTTTATGAAGTTTGTAAGGATTTACAAAGATTTGCTAAAATTAAAAAGCAAGCAGGGGCGCACATCCATATTGGCGCGCATGTTTTAGATGATGATGGTCAAAAATTATGGCAATTTCTGCAATTATGGCTAGCATATGAAAATATTATTTATCGGTTTGGCTATGGTGAGTTTTTAACAGCTCGCGCGAATATTCAAAACTATGCTTATCCGATTGCGAAAATACTCCAAACCCGTTACGAGTTTTTCCAAAATTTAGGAAATCATGATGCTTCTGTTAACGAGTTATTCTATTATCTATTCATATTATTACATCGAAAAACTCATAATCGAACCGGTCGTAATAAGGCTCTAAATTTTAATAATGTCGTTGATTTTCATTCAGACCTTTATATGAATACGATTGAATTTCGCGCTCCTAATGGTACGCTTAATCCGATTATTTGGCAAAATAATGTTAATTTATTTGCCAACATGCTTACCAATCATGAACTATTTCAATCAGATCTGGTGGCCGGGCGAATCGACGCTAATAAGGATAAATATAAAGAATTATTTACTTATCAAGAAATAAATTTGCCTCAAGCTATCGAATTTTGTGATTTAGTTTTTGCCCATAATATTGATAAAGTATATTTTTTAAGACAATACTTAAAAAATTGGGAAGTATCGCCAACATCAATAAAATTAGTAAAGGCAAAACCCTTTACTAGTCGTTTAAAATAAAAAGTTTGTTTTTTTCATAATATTTGATAGAATTAGGGAAGGAGGACATACTTTATGATTAATAGATTAGAAGCGATTGTCGCTAAGTATCAAGAATTAACCGCGGAGTTAGTTAAACCCGAAGTCTTAAATGATTTTAATTTATTAAAAAAACTTTCTAAAGAACAAAGTGATTTAAAAGAAATAGTTGATGTTTATACTGAATATAAAAAAGTATTAGATGATTTAGCTCAGGCTAAACAAATGGAAAATGATCCCGAATTAAAAGATTATGCTTTAGAAGAAGTAACCAGATTAACGACGGAAGAAGATACTTTAAAACAAAAATTAGAAATCTTACTGGTGCCAAAAGATGAAAATGATGGCAAGAACGTTATCATGGAAATTCGGGGTGCGGCCGGGGGCGATGAAGCTAATATTTTTGCCGGCGATTTATTTCGGATGTATTCCTATTATGCCGAAAAAAATGGATGGAAAATTGAAGTTATGCACGAAGTCGAAGGCGCTAGTGGTGGTTATGCCCAAATCGAATATATGGTAAAAGGCGACAATGTTTATTCCAAGTTAAAGTATGAAAGTGGTTCCCATCGGGTCCAAAGAATTCCGGCCACGGAAACGCAAGGCCGAGTTCACACTTCGACCGCCACGGTTTTAGTTATGCCGGAAGCCGAAGATGTTAATATCGATATTAAAGAATCCGATTTAAAAATTGACGTTTATCATTCTTCCGGGGCCGGTGGTCAATCCGTTAATACTTCCAATTCGGCGGTTAGAATTACCCATATTCCTACCGGCGTAGTTGTAACTTGTCAAACCGAAAGAAGTCAATTAAAAAATAAAGAAAATGCTATGCGCATGTTAAAAACTAAATTATATGATGCCCTTTTACAAGAACAAGAAAACGAAATTGGTTCCGAACGAAAAACTAAAATTGGTACGGGTGATCGTAGTGAAAAAATCCGAACCTATAATTATCCGCAAAATCGGGTTACAGACCATCGGACTAATTTTTCCATTATGGAACTTGATCGTGTCATGAATGGTAATTTAGATCCGATCATTGATTCCTTAATTACTGAAGATTTAAAATTAAAGTTAGCCGGTGCGACGAGTGACTGATGAAGAATTAATAAAAAAATATGTTCCCGAGATAAATCAAGAAGCGGCTTTAGCTAAATTAAAGACTGGTTATCCCGTACAATATCTAATTGGGAATGTTGATTTTGGCGATACCATAATTGAAGTTAATGAAAATGTGTTAATTCCCCGTTTTGAAACGGAAGAATTAGTAAGCCGCACGCTTAAATATCTAAAAAAAATGTTTCCGCAGGAAAATATTACGCTTGGGGATTTAGCTACCGGTAGTGGTTGTATTGCCATTGCCTTAAAAAAAGCCTTAGGAAATGAAGTTACCGTTAAAGCTTTTGATATATCGGCGGAAGCCTTAGAAGTAGCGAAAATGAATGCTTTAAAAAATAATACGGCCATTCAATTTTATCAAAAAGATATTCGCTTTAAAATTCCCGGCCATTATGATTGTTTAATTTGTAATCCCCCTTATATTGCTCTAGACGGTTGGGTCGATGAAAACGTAAAAAAATATGAACCGGCGCTAGCTTTATATGCTGCCAATGATGGTTTAGAATTTTATCAAAAAATCTTAAGTTATGCTTTTACGATTGTAAATTCTAAGTACTTAATTGCTTTTGAAATTGGCGCCGATGAAAAAAAGTCTTTAGATGAATATTTAAAAAGGAATTTTGCGGCTTTAAATTATCATTTTGAAAAAGATTTAAATGGTTTAGATCGTTATTTATTCATTTATCGTGAATAAATATTTTTTTAATTACCCTAAATAATAATAGGTGATTAAATGAAAAAAGCCATCGTAATAATGTTTGTTTTAGTTATAATATTATTATCGCAAATTGAAGAAACAAACAAAATTGTTATCCCTCAAGATGCCATCAGATACCGGATAATTGCTAATAGTAATAGTGCCGAAGATCAAGCCTTAAAAGAAGAAATAAATAAAGAAATCGAACCAGTTATTAGCGAAATTTTAACGAGTTCTTCTTCCTTAGAAGTAACGAGAAACCAAATTAAAGCCAATATTCCGTTAATAAAAACGAAAATTGATCCTTTTACTTTAGATTATAAAATAAATTATGGCCAAAATTATTTTCCGGAAAAGTATTTATACGGCATAAAATATCCCGCGGGAAATTATGAATCCTTAGTTATTACGTTAGGTCAAGGTTTAGGGGATAATTGGTGGTGTGTTTTATTTCCCCCTTTATGTTTACTAGAAGCTAAAGAAGGTAATTTTGATGAAGTAACGTATACCTTTTATGTGAAAGAAATCCTTGAACGGTTTTATTAATAAATAACCTTTTCGACAATATAATTTTATAGGTGAACTTATGAAAGAACTAGTATCAATTTTCTTGATTGGCGTGTCTTTATCGATGGATACTTTTTCGCTTTCTTTAAGTTTAGGAACTTTAAAAACTAATGCCAAAATTTTCACATTACCAATTATCGTGGGAATTTTGCATTTTTTTATGCCCCTTTTAGGCAATTTATTAGGCTCTCAACTAATAAGCTTATTAAGTCTAACTTCCCATAAAATCTTAGGCTTTATTTTAATTATTTTAGCTGTTAACATTGCCATTCATTTTTTTAAACAAGAAGATACCAATTTTAATGTGACAATGCTGGGGTTAATTTTAATTGCATTATCCGTTAGTATTGATAGTTTTTCCGTGGGCCTAGGTATCAGTGCTATTACGAATAAATATTTCTTAGCTAGTACCATATTTGCTTTATGCAGTGCCACTTTTACTTATCTTGGGTTATCAATTGGCAAATATTGTTCGAATAAACTAGGTAAATTAGCCAATATTTTAGGCATTACTTTACTTTTAATCTTAGGAATTATTCATTTAATAAAATAATTGTTTGACAAGCTTAGGAAAAGTCTTCATAATAAAATTATGACTTGGGAGTTGATATAATGAAAAGGATTATAATTGAAGGAAATCGCCCTTTAA
>CANQCH010000085.1 GCA_947589165.1 uncultured Bacilli bacterium | reverse complement strand
AATGAACACATTAAAGAATGTATCAAAGAAAAGAAAAAGTATTGTAATTTTTATGGCATCTCGGGTGATATTAATCCTAATAATCCCTATTATGCCATTTATGAAATAAAAAAAGGTTTTAATCCGGAGATTGTCGAACTTTTAGGCGAATTTGATTATATTATTAATCCTTTCTGCTATCATTTATATAAAATAGCTTTAAAATTTTATAAATTATTTAAATAGTTTTTTCAACTAAATGAAAAAAAGTAAAAAAATCAAAAGTTTTTTCAGTTAAATGAAAAAACTTTTTTTATGAGTAAATATAAACTAATCTGAGATTATTTTATTGACTGGATAATCATTTTTTTCTTGAAATAAATCATTTATTAAACATTCTTTATAACATAAACCAATCGTATAAACTTTATTTTTGCTTAAAAAGTGATCATAAAAGCCTTTACCATAGCCAAGACGATAACCTAAATTATTAAAACATATGCCGGGTGTAAGACAAATACAATTTCTAAAATCTTGAACTTGATTATTAGTATTGGGTTCTAAAATACCAAAGTAACCTTTTGCTAAATTATTTAAACTATTAATATAATAAAAATTTATAACATTATTTTCAATTTTGGGAACAGCAACTTTTTTATATTTTAAAAAATATTTAATTAAATTAAGAGTATCAACTTCATGATTATAGGAAACATAAATTAAAATAGTTTTCGCTTGTTTTACTTTTTCATCCTTAATAACTTTTTCATAAATAAGCTTATTTTTTGTCGCTTTATTCCTAATGTTTTGGCGAATTTCTAAATATGTTTTTCTTAATTCATTTTTCATAAAAATATTATAGAAAAAGAATGGCTTAAACACAAGCTTATTATTGTGGACGGAAAAAATAAATATTATGAAATAAAAAGAAATTAACTAAACATTAATTCCCTTTTATTTTCTTTTTTATTTTAAAGAATTTTTCACCCATTAGTTCGACAAGTAATTTTTTATTTAAGATGAAGTAGATGACAAATGAGATAATACCTACTAAAGCTAAACCTAAAAGCATTTCTAATTTGGTGGTTAAATATTTAAATAAAAATGGTTTCGCGATTAAATTAATAACGATTAATATCGTAGTTGTAAAAATTAATTTTGGTAACGATTTAAAG
The DNA here is from genome assembly GCA_947589165.1 of uncultured Bacilli bacterium. Classification (GTDB taxonomy): domain Bacteria; phylum Bacillota_I; class Bacilli_A; order RF39; family UBA660; genus Onthocola_B. Next base: position 3,272 of record CANQCH010000085.1, on the reverse strand, counting down.
GTTTTCTTATAACTAAAGTTATATTTTTTATGAAGCGTAACAAGAGGAATAATTAAGGAAAGAAGATAACCAATTGTCGTGGCCGCGATGGCACCATAATAAGGAGCAATATCGAGATCATTAAATAAATAAATTAAGGGTAAGTCTAGAATCGTTTTGGTAATTAGTCCAGTTGCTACCGAAGCATAAATGAGCTTCGTTTTACTTAAACCTTGTAAAGCACTACAAACCATAATGTAAGCACTATCTAAAGTAGCTAAAAGAATAGTATATTTAAAAATTAATGGCCCATAGTGGCTTTCGTTATAAAAGACGGACCATACTTGTGTCGCATAAATACTTAAAAAGATGGTTAAAGGTAAAATAACATAAAGTAAAACTTGTAATATTTTATTAAAATGTTCGTTAACTTTTTTTTCATTCTTTTTGGTGTAGGCCTCAACGATATTCGGAATTAAACTAATAACTAAGCCAGTGGCAATCGCGGTAACGACACTAATAAGTTTGGCCCCCCAAGTGGTAAAAATACTACTGATAGTTTCAATATCCGCGGCCGGAAAACCTAAATGATTTAGCCCCCTAATAACTAAAACCATATCGACAAAATTATAAATTGTATTGGCCACATTAATAATAATAAAAGGAATACAATAAATAACTAATTTTTTTAAAATATTTTTCTTTTCGGCTTTATCAACATCATCACATGGGACTAAAATTTCTTTTTTGACTTTGCGCATTTTTAATAAAAGATAGATATAGGAAACTATGGCTCCCGCACAAGCACCAAAAACAGCAATTCCTACGGCTTGAACAACACTTAAATGAAATACTTTTAAGGCGACAAAAGAACCAATGACAATGACTAAAACCCGGACAAATTGTTCGATAACTTGGCCGATCGCGGGGGAGGCAATATATTTATGACCTTGTAAGTAGCCCCGGGAAATACTTAAAATTGGGACTACTAATATGGCAAAAGAAACACACCGAATAACAAAAGTAACATCGGCAACTGTATTACCATTAGTTAAATCACCAACAATTAAATTAGCTAAAATTGGTGCACCTAAAAAACAAATTAAAAAACAAACAATGGAAAAAATCCGAATTAATTTTTTAGAATATTGAAACATAAAAGATTTTTCTTTATGTTGTTTTAAAGTATTATATTCACTAGTTATTTTACTAATGGCTAAAGGAATTCCCGCCGATGAAATAATTAAAAAGAAATTATATATATTATAGGCATAACCATATAAAGCGCCCCCAGCTTCGCCAATAATATTATAAAAAGGTATAACATATAAAACACCTAAAACTTTGGAAATTATTATGGCCATGGTAGCAATAAAGGCTCCATCCATTAATCCATTTTTTTTCAAGCTTCATCAACTCCGACATATTTATATTATAGCCAAAATTAAGAATAAAAACAATTAGTTTAATAGTTTGAAAAAATAGCTTGTATTTTTTTAGCTTTAAGGTTAAACTATAAATAGTGTTACCGGTTAGGTAATGCCTACATGTTGCGGCACTACACCTTTTCACAGGTTAGTGTCTTTTTTATGCTATATAAGTTTTAGAATCACAATGATGAGCATAATTATTATTACTAAAAGAATTCCTTCTTTTTTCATAACCATCACCTACCCTTTCATATTAATAAGCGAGTCCAAAACCCCCTTTAGAAAAACTACTCGGATAAATTTTGGTAGGCACTACTAACCAGTAACAAAGACTCTATTTTAGATATTAAAAAAAGAAATGCAAGCGTTTCGCCAAAATATGACAAAAGTTTTAACTATTTCTTTAGGTAGCAAAAAGGGAAAAATTTTGGTAGAATACTTTATAGGAGAAGCATATGAAAAAGCATAATTTTATTTCTTTTATTTTTATTGGGACGATTTTTTTATTTTTAATAATGTATCCGGTTATGTTTGTATTAATTCAAAAAGAAATTATTAAACCGGAGTTTAGTAATTTTTATACCGTTTTAACGAGTAAAGGTAATATTTTAGAGCGAGTTGAAACGAAAGTAACAAATTTAAAAAATAATATTAATAATAAATTAACTAATTATTTATTTTTATATAGTGAAATAAATCAAGCTTATCCTAATTTTAAAAATACATTTAATTTTTCTAATAAAGAATTTAAGCCTATGGGAACTAATTCGGATGGGGAATTTATTTTCTTAAATCAAGATGGATTTTATGTTTTAGGGACTAATCAAAATGAAGAATATATAAAAGTAAATATGGCCAAGAATATTAACTTTTATAATGATTTAAGTAAGGTTGTGGATACTTACATTTATTTACCTAGTCGGTATGAATTTCAAGAATTTAATAATAGTTATAATCTTCATAATATGAATGAAGTAAAGAAAGAATTTTTAAAACGTTTAGATAATATTAAGGTTGGAGAATTACAAGTTAAGGATAAAGATGAATATCAAAAATTATTTTATCATACCGATCACCATTGGAATAGTTATGGCGCTTATCAAGGCTATTTAGATATTTGTGATTTGATGAACTTAAATTGTAAACCATATGATGTTGTAGAAACATCTGTTACCTATCATGGTTCCATTGGTAAAATGGTGGCCGATAACCAGTTAAGTGATAAATTTACTTATATTGCTGATGATTTAACTTATAAGGTAACGGTGGAAGGAACAAGTGCTCCCGCAAACTTTAAACCACGAAAATTAAATTTAAATAAAGGGACTTATTATGATCAATATGTTGGTTTTTATGATGGCTTATTTAGTGAAGTCGTTTATGATTATGAGAGTGAGGCCGAAAACTTACTTATTTTAGGCGATTCTTATGCTTGGCAAATCGATTATATAATTGCTAGTAACTTTAATAAGACTTATGTTTTAAATCCTAAATATGTTCCAACTTTAGATTTAAAAGCCTATCTAAAGGAACATCATATTACGAAAGTTTTAGTTTTAATGGAAACCCAAACGACGATTTTTGATAATTATGGCTATGATTTTATTGCCAACTTAGGAGGTAACTAATGGAATTTACGAGTTTAATCTTTTTATTTGTTTTTTTACCTTTATTTTTAGCTAGTTATTTTATCTTCAAAAAAAGAAAAATTAGAAACATTATTTTATTTCTTTTTAGTTTATTCTTCTATGCTTGGGGTGAACCTTTATATGTTTTCTTAGTATTGTTTTCCATTTTGGTTAATTACTTTTTAACTAAGTTAATTGCTCGAGATAAAAATAAATTTTGGTTTATTATTACCGT
>CANQCH010000084.1 GCA_947589165.1 uncultured Bacilli bacterium | reverse complement strand
AATATCTTCTTGTTTAAAATTACTCATATTTGCCGTAATGTCAATAGGTTCTCCTTTATCAAATACTACACTTGTTGTTGTTTGCGTTGTAACATCAATCTCAGTTTCTCCCTTTCCGGTATTTTGTGCTGTAAAGAAGGCAAATGTAGCTCCGATTACCGCTACTAATAAGGTCGCAATAGCGATGACCGTTAATAATAAAGTATTTTTTCTGTCCATTTTCTTTTTTTATTCTCCTCTCTAGTATAAAATTAACAAAAAACAAATAAAAAGTCAATTACATTTCATTAAAATGTATAAAATTTTACTATAAAAAAACGCAATCATTATTTGCGTTTTTATCTATTTAACTATGGTGTAACAGCAGTTGATTCACCGGTATCACAATTGACAGATTCTAAAACAAATTTTGCAGAGAATCTTTTACCTGCACTGTTGTAATTTTGTGCTTCATCATGGTTTAAGAAATATACAGTTACTTCCCATTTATCACTTACTGTTTCATTAGCCTTAGCTTCTAGAACATGAATATATTTTTTAGTATCATCACTAGCTGAACCAGCAACATCTTCATCAGTAAAAATTGGAAGTTTAAATGATAAAGGTGTTTCACATGTCCAATAATCATCTTGTTCATCGGCTACACACGAATTAGTTTCAGTTTTACCTAACGTAGTAATATCAAAACCTTTTACATTAGCATAAGTAGTAGCAAATTGATGTTCATTTCCATAGTATTCACTGACATTTGTTACATATTTATGAGTTGATTCATCGTCAGGTATTTCAGTAGCAGTATATTCTTTTGCTTCTTCAACGCCATTTTTCGTCTTTTTAACAACTAATAATAATTCAGCTTTCTTGCTAGCAAAAGCAGACATATCAGTTGGATTATATTCAAATGTATTTTTATACACTTTTAAAGTTGCGGAATAACAAACTTTGTCTTTTGCATCAGCACCAGTAGTTGATGCTCCCGTTAAAGTTACGCTTGAATTTGTAGTATCCATTGTGCCTTTTGCTTGTTGATCACCATTAATATCGTCTTGTGTAAAATTACTCATATTAGCCGTAATGTCAATAGGTTCTCCTTTATCAAATACTACACTTGTCGTTGTTTCCGTTTTAACATTAATTTCCGTTTCTCCCTTTCCTGTATTTTGTGCTGTAAAGAAGGCAAATGTTGCACCTACTACTGCCACTAATAAGGTTGCAATAGCGATGACTGTTAATAATAAAGTATTTTTTCTGTCCATTTTTCTTTTTCTATTCTCCTCTCTATTATAGATAGTAGCAAAAATAGAATTAAAAGTCAATTATATTACACGAAAAAGAAGCCACAATTTATGTAGCCTGGACAGAAATTTTACTTTTTCGGTAATAAATTTACTTTTATATTATTATAAATTATTACAACAATAAATTTTAAACGCCTTTTGTACAATCAACAGGTGTAAATTCTAAACGGCCCGTAATAGTTTTACCAGTATTTCGATTTTGATCAAAATTATGATTAACTAAGATGACTTCAGCTTGCCAATAATCAGTACGTGTTTCCCCAGCTGGAACTTTAAGCATATGAACAACTTCATTATTTGCTTCAGCGCTAGCATCATCGTCATCAGTTAATTTTGGAATTTTTATTGTTCCGGTTTTTTCAGTGATATCCCAACCACTAATATTGCCTTGAGTACAAGTACCACCTTCAACATATTGATTTTGATCACCATAAGAAACATCATTTAAACAAATTTTAGTATCTGTTAAAATGTCTTTTTTATACCGACCAACTAGATCAGTAATATTATTAGTTTCCCCATCATAAGCCTTATATTGATCGGCACTTTCAAACTTATCAGTATAACCTGTTTGTTTTGCTGCTTTACTGATATTAAACACTAATTCTGGTTTTTTAGAATCTTCTTGATTATCTTTAGAATATTCAATATTATTTGAAGTTCTTCCGTCAGTATAATTTTTAAGATTTTCTGTACCGCTACTATCCTTATCATCGATAATTAGACTGACAGTATAACAAAATTTTTGTTCTTCACTAGCACTAGAACTAGCAGCAAAAGTAACACTAGCATTTGCTACACCTTTTTGCGATCCAACATAACTTTGTACACCATCTGTACTTTGATTGGCAAAGTTTAAATCATTAGCTTTAATATTAATGTTACTTCCAGGTCTAATCGTGGAAGAATTAGTAGTTTCGGTTTTGACTTGAATTTCGGTGCTTTTAGAACCAGCATTTTGAGCCGTAAAGTATGCGAATGTTGCCCCCACAACTGCAACGAGTAAAGTAGCAATAGCAATGACGGTCAAAAGTAAGGTATTTTTCTTATCCATTTTCTTCTCTATCCTCCTTATATTCCCCATACTATCAAAAAAAAAAAAAAAAGTCAATCCTTTTTCGTGAAAAAATTTATAATTTTTTTACACTTCAAAAGATGTACTTTTTTAATAGTAAACTTTGACTAAATAAAGTGCATAAGCAGGAGCTGTGGATAGTTGTTTTTCATAATTTTCATCATTTAACATTTTGCTTAATTCAGCCAGGGAAACCTTGCCTTTATTATAGTCTAACATGGCTCCCACTAGATTACGTACCATATAACGATAAAAAGCCCGCCCATAAAAATGAATTTCTAGAATCGAGTCCCTTTTTTTAATATTAATTTTGTAAATGGTCGTTTGGTAATCAAGCCGTTTGCCACTTACAAAATTATGAAAATCATGGCGACCTAAAAATAAAGCTTTTATTTCTTTTAACTTATGTAGATCAATGGGAAACTTAGGTTGATAAACATAGCCTTCAAGCTCTGGTTTCGATTGGCCTAAATTGATTTTGTAAACATAATGTTTGCCAATGGCACTATGCCGAGCATGAAAAGTATTACCTACTTTTTTAATTCTTTTGATGACAATGTCCCCTTGTAAATACTGATTAAGTTCTTCTTTAAAACGGGCCTTAATTTTAGTCGTAGTATCAAAATGACAGGTTTGGCCTAAAGCATGAACTAAAGCATCGGTACGACCGCTCCCCTTTATGACGATGGACTCTTGTAATAAATTACTTAAGGCATCTTCCAAAGTTTTTTGAACATTTTTTAAATTCTTTTGCCGTTGAAAGCCATGAAATTTATGACCATCATAACTAATTGTTAATAAATATCTCATGCTTTTAACCTATATATCGCCTTTAATAAATCATTAAATTCCGTATAATAATCAAGCTTTATACCCTTTTGGCGCGATAAATAAACGAATTCAATAATCGGGGGCCGTGATACATAATTATATAATTCTTCATTCTTTAAATCAGCCGTTTGATAAACAATTGTGTCGTCTTTTATTACATAAACCCTATCTACTAAATTAAGAAAATCATTGACATGATGACTAAGCAAAATTATTTTTTTATGATAAGAACTAATTTTTTTTAATAAATTTTTATAAAAAATTATCTCTTTATTATTCATGCCTTTAAAAAAATCTTCTAAGATAATTACTTTATTATTTAGTTGTTCGGCAAGTCTAACTTTATTTTGTTTGCTAGCGTCTAAATCCATAAATAATTTTTCCCCATAAGCGAAATCTAAATTAACTATTTTTAAAGCATCAGCATATTTATCCCCGATGATATCTTTTATCTTATTATTATGGTAGCCGGGGTTAGAAAAAATTTGAGTCGTAACGACGCCAATAATATTACCTTCTAATAAACTTAGTTCCATATTAAATCCACCAACTCTGCAACATTCGTAGCCGAATGATCAATTACTTGATATAGTTCTAATTGCTTGGCCATATCGATAGCAAAAGGTAAAGCAAACCCTAACCGTTTTAATATTTTTTCTTCTTTTAAAACATCTAAAGTTTGACCTTCCATGGCAATTTCGCCTTGATAAAAAACAATTAAATAATCGGTTAGTAAAACCTCTTCCATATCACTCGTAAGATTAATGAAATTTACTTTCCGTTCTTTTAGTAATGCGATGATATGTTCTTTTTCGTTTGGTTCATATTGTCTTAAGATATCATTAAAAACAATGGTTTTCGATGGATAATTATAAATCATTTCTTCTAAATCGTTTAAGGACATATTATGACTAATAATTGTATAGTCATTAAGCTTTTTTAAAATACTTTGATCAATAGCGTCCGCGATAATCGTATAATTTTGATTTGCTTCGATATTCATTTATTTTTATGCCTTTCTATTAATTCATTAATTTTAATAAAACGATGATTAATTCCCGATTTACCTACTTTATATCCCGTTTCCGTCGTTATAATATCGGCTAGTTCTTGGAAAGATACTTCGGGATATTTTTCTCGCATTTGAACCACGATTAAAGTCTTTTCATCTAATAAAGGAATTAAATCATGATCTTTTAAGTATTTAATGTTGGCTAATTGTTGTTGACCCGCTTTAAAAGTTTTTTCTTGGTTCGCAATTTCACAATTATTAAGTCGATTAACCATGTTTTTATGGTCGCGATAAATCCGGACATCTTCGAAATAAAATAA
>CANQCH010000083.1 GCA_947589165.1 uncultured Bacilli bacterium | reverse complement strand
GATAATATGGGGAAAAATAGAGGTGTCCCATGAGAAGAAAGGAAAAGTTAATAACATTATTTATTTTGATTATGATATTAACCATAACTTTAATCTATAAAGTGATGACACCCCAAAATGTAACCAAAACAAATGCCCAAAAAAGTAAATTAATTAGTATGATGTATGAACAAGAAGATGGCAAGTATGTACCAAGTGAAGAAAGTAAATGGCCAATAAGGGGCTATGTCTTTAATCAAGAAAAAAGTTATTGTGAAAATAAAAGTATTTTAGAATGGAATAATGTAAGTAAAAGAATCAAAGTAAAGGTAACCGGAACCGATAAATGTTACGTTTATTTTGATTTAGAAGAATTAGGAACAGAAGAAAGCCCATATCGGATAAGAGTAATAGAAGATCTAGTTGACTTAGCCAATGAAGTAAACGGTGGGGAAAACTATGCTAGTAAAATCTTTACCTTAGAAAAAGATCTAGATTTTAATAATCCTAATGATTATGAAAATGCCTATCGAAGAGATTATGGCGATATCAATAAAAACAATCAAGATGAGACCTTAATAGATGAATTAACTAATAAAGATGGATGTGGATTTAACCCGATAGGTAATTTAGAAGCAAATCCTTTTTCGGGAATATTTGATGGTCAAAATAAAAGAATTGAAAATCTATATATAAATAATAAAAAAGGCTTAAATTTTGTTGGTTTTGTAGGCCATGGCACGAGTATAACAATAAAAAATTTAACTATCAGCGGTAATATAAGCAGTACAGATAAAGCTAATATTGGGGGAATCATTGGTAATGTTTCGGGTAATAGTGTACTAGAAAATTGTCATAATGAAGCAACTATAACATCTAATTCAGAAAGTTATAGTACTGGGGGAATATTAGGAGCTAATCAAGAAAAAGCTACAATAAAAAATTGTATTAATAAAGGTAATATTTTCGATGGTAATAACACCGGTGGTTTAATTGGATACAATAATGAAACATTAACAATCGAAGATAGTATAAATGAAGGAGTTATAACGAATAATTTAGGTACAAATGCTGGTGGGTTACTTGGAAGAGATAACGCTGCTACTAATTCAACTGAAATAATTAATTCATATAATAATAACAAGTTAAAATTTAAAACCAATCGAGAAGTAAGCTTATATATTGGGGGATTAGTCGGTATAGTAAATGGCAAATTAAATATTAAAAATAGTTATAATTCTAGCGATATCGAGGCCATAATTGAAAAAGAAGAAACTTTTGAAAGCTACCATGCTTATTATTTAGGAGGAATTGTTGGTGATATTACTCCTTATGCTAATGTTAGTATTCTTAATTCGTTTAATACTGGAAATATAGCCAATTCTACTACAGCTGGTGGATTAGTAGCTCTTGACTCTGGTGTCTTAGTTATCAATAATAGCCATAATGAAGGAAACATAACTTCAAATCTTTCAAAAAGTGATACTTGTTCAGGGGGGATAGTTGGTCAATTTTCGCCTAATACAGCTAAAGGTTATATTTTAAATAGCTATAATAAAGGAAAATTAGTAACAGAATCTGCAAATAGTGCTGGTTTTGCAGGAGGTATTTCTTGCATTGCAAATCATGATAGTTCGGCAACGATTATTAATTCATATAATATAGGTGATATCTTTAGTTCACATTATGCTCATGGAATAATATATTTAATTAGTAATGGACAAGATAAAAATGCGCCATTAAAAATTAATAATGTTTATAATCTAGGAAATTTAACTGGCACAACAAAATATGGAATAGCACCATATATTACTACCGGAGATGTAAGTATTAAAAATGCTTATTATGAAAATTCTGTAAGCGGTAGCAATCAAAGCGGAATAGGAAATGCAATGAGTAAAAATGATATGTTGCAACAAACATTTGTAAACATATTAAACCAAAATTTAGCAAATATAAATTTAGGCACAATAGATAGTAATTTAAATGGTTATAATTTAAATTTATGGGAATTAAATGAAGATAATATACCTGTATTTGCCTACGACATTAAAGATTTAAGTGGTAATGGAAATAATGCTCTTGATTATTCGGTAAGTAAAAGTAACGAAGGAATTATTACTAGTAATACAAGTAAAGCTGGTTATATCAATATGGGCTTAATTAATTATGATTTTGGGAGTTCTTTGTCGTTTGTGGTTCGCGTCAAATTTAATAATTTTGTGGAATATCAAGATATTATAAGCAACGCGGATGCGGTCGGGGGTGGTTTTGCGATTTATAATAAAAAATTAAGTTTTTCTCTTTATGGAGCTGAAATGAATCCACCAAACTATTATGGTTCGGTTGGTAACACAATTATTGAAACTGATAAATGGTATACATTGGTACTAACTTATGATGGTAAAAATATCAAAGTCTATATAAATGGTGAAGAAGATGCTAGTAGCGCTTTAACGGGTAAAATAAAACCGAGTCCAACTTTTATGGCGTTAGGTGCTAATCCTAGTTATAATGGGGGAGTAGATAATGTTTATAATAATTATGTTACATATAGTGATGCCTTAGTTTTTGATCGAGCTTTAACTGCGGAAGAAATTGCCAAAAGTTATGTTGATATTCCTAATCCGGAGAATAAAGATGAATTACTCGTTTGGTATAAATTTTCGTAAATTATTTAACTAAAAAAGATTGACAAAACATATAATGATGTAGTAACATAGGTTTGTTATTGAAAAAGGAAAGCGATTATTGTATCCACCTGATTACCTTAGGTAATAGGTCAAAAGCCGAAATTTTGATTTAAAATAAAGGTAAATGGATACAATTGCGTATCCATTTTTAATTATTATGGAGGTGCTAATTATAGCAAAAGTTGAAGAATTACCGATAAATAACGAAATTAAAGTTCCAGAGGTAATGGTTATTGGTCCCAATGGCGAAAAGATGGGCTTAAAAAAATTAGAAGATGCTTTAACGCTAGCTAATTATGCTGGTTTAGATCTTGTTTTAATGAATGGAAATGGTAATCCGGCTGTTGCCAAAATAATGGATTATAATAAATTCCGTTATGAAAAACAAAAGAAACTAAAAGAAGCCCAAAAAAAACAACGGGAATCGAATAAGGATATTAAAGAATATCGCTTATCACCAGTAATCGATGTCGGTGATTTTGAAACCCGAAGAAGAAACGCCGAAAGTTATTTACTAAAGGGACATAAAATTAAAGCTTTTATTCGGTTTAAAGGTCGCCAAATGGCGCGTCCGGAAGCTGGAAAAGAAGTTTTAATGAAATTCGCCGAAGGTTTAAAAGATTCTTCAACCATTGAAACCGAACCAAAGCTAGAAGGTCGGCAAATGTGGATGATTTTAGCACCAATAAAGAAGGAAGGAAAGTAAAAAATGGCAAAATCAAAACAAAAGACGCATAAAGCAAGTGCGAAAGTATTTAAGAAAAAGAAAAATGGTGAACTTACTTATATGAAATCTGGTAGTAACCATAAAACTGGTAAAGATTCCGCCAAGGAAGTTCGGCAAAGAAGAAATAAAGGAACATTAAGTAAAGGAGACAGAAACAGATTAAAATCTGTAATCTAGAGGTGAGAAAATGGCAAGAGTTAAAGGTGGAAATGTTTCCAAAAATAGAAGAAGAAAAGTTTTAAAAGAAGCCAAAGGTTATTTTGGTTCAAAACACAGATTATATAAGACAGCCCAAGAACAATTATTCCATAGTGGCGCTTATGCTTTCCGGGATCGGAAACAAAATAAAAGAAATTTCCGGAAATTATGGATTACAAGAATTAATGCTGCTTGTCGGGAAAATGACATCAGTTATTCTAAGTTTATTGCTGGTTTAAATAAAGCGGGCATTGAAATTAATCGGAAAATGTTAAGTGAAATGGCTATTGATGATGCCAAAAGCTTTACGGGTCTATGTGAAATCGCCAAAAAAGCTTTAAAAGGTGAAGTCGTTAAAGCCCCTAAAGTAGAAGCGAAAAAAGAAGTTAAAGAAGAAAGTAAAGCATCCAGTAAAAAGACAACCGATTTAAGTACGAAAACTTTAACGGAATTAAAGCAAATAGCCAAAGAAAAAGGCATCAAAGGTTATACTTCAATGAAAAAAGATGAATTACTTACAGCATTAAAATAATTGCTTTTAAAGATAATTCATATTATAATAAAACATATTAATACTTAGTTAAGAGAGTCTCTAACTCTTTACTCAGTATTAACAAATAAAAGGGAAGAGGAGGAAGATTTATGGCTTTAAAGAAGGAAGAAAAAGCCCAAATTATTAAAGAATTTGCCCAATCTAAAAACGATGTTGGTTCGGTACCAGTGCAAGTGGCAATTTTAACAAAAGAAATTAATAATTTGACAGAACATTTAAAAGAACATAAACATGACTATCATTCTAAAAGAGGGATGTTTATGAAAATCGGTCGGCGGAAAAAATTATTAGATTATTTAAAAGCTAATGATGTTGTAGCGTACCGGGAATTAATTAAAAAATTGAATTTAAGAAAATAGGCACTAAAGGGTTTAGTGTCTTTTATTTTAGAAAAGAGGTT
>CANQCH010000082.1 GCA_947589165.1 uncultured Bacilli bacterium | reverse complement strand
TTTTTTTTTTTTTTTTTGATAAAATGGGAAAAAAGCAAGTAGGTGCTTGCAGTTAATTAAGCTTTTGCTAATTTTTTTAATCCAGAAAATCAATTTCTTTTAATATTTCTTGATAATGCTTATCTTCCAAGTATTTGTGTTCCATTAAAAATTTTTCGGAATCTTTACTTGCCTGAAGTAAAATTTTACTATCTTGTCTTATATTAGCAATTTTAAAACTAATATCGCCACTTTGTTTAACCCCAAATAAATCACCTTGACCCCGTTGTTCAAAGTCTTTTTCAGCGATATAAAAACCATCCGTACTAGCTTCCATAACTTTTAAACGGTCATTATCGGTGTTGCTAATCAAATAGCAATAGCTTTGTAAATCACTACGACCAACGCGACCGCGCAGTTGATGAAGGGCGGCTAAGCCAAATCGTTCGGCATTAAAAATTATCATCATGGTTGCATTAGGAATATCGATACCAACTTCAATGACCGTCGTCGAGATTAATATTTTGATCTTTTGAGCTAAAAAGTCTTGCATAATTTGATCTTTTTCGGCCTGTTTCATTTTTCCATGAATAATTTCAATTGGAACTTGTTCTTTAAAGGCTAAATTTAACTTTTCTTTTAGTTTTAAAACACTATTCAAGTTACCTTCTTCATTTTCATCGATTAAAGGTGATACTACAAATACTTGATGGCCACCTTTAATTTCAGCCAGCATCTTTAATAAAACATCTTTAATTTCGGTTTCTTTTTTTACCAACGTCATAATTTCTTTTCGCATTTGGGGTTTCGTTTTAATCATTGATAAATCTAAATCACCATAAAGACATAAAGCATAACTACGAGGAATTGGCGTCGCCGATAAATATAAAACATCGGGTCCAATTGCCCCTTTTTCTTGTAAAGCATTCCGTTGTTTAACGCCAAATAAATGTTGTTCATCAATAATAACCAAGCCTAATTTAGCAAACTTAACTTGATCATTAATTAGGGCATGCGTACCAATTACTAAATCTATTTTTTGGGTTTTTAATGCTTCATAAAGTTGTTCTTTTTCTTTTTTGGTCATATTCCCGGTTAGTAAAGCAATATTAAGTCCCTGATTTGTAAAATAATTTTTGATAGATTCATAATGTTGTTTCGCTAAAATTTCGGTTGGTGCCATAAAGGCGGTTTGATAACCACTTAAATAATTAGCTAAAATGCCGGCCAAGGCAACAATTGTTTTACCACTACCAACATCACCTAAGACTAAACGATTCATTCGACTAGCCCCTTTTTCATCAGCCAATATTTCGTTGATTGTTTGATTTTGATCTTCCGTTAGTTTAAAAGGTAAATCACTTAAAAAGTCAGATACTTTTTCCGTATCAAATACTTTTTTTAATCCATTAGCTTGCCGATTTTTAATTTTTAAAGCATTGATTTTAAAAGTATAATCAAATAATTCTTCATAGATTAACTTTAGTTTTGCTTGTTTTATTTCCGTCATACTATGCGGTTCATGAATATATTTTATTGCCGCATTTTTGCCTATTAACGCATAAGCATCATTAAATTCTTTAGGGACATAATCCGGCAGATTATAATTTAGCTCTAAAGCACTTTTAATTGCTTTAACGAGTAGACTTTCTTTTAACCCACTAATTAAATGGTATTTGGCTTCAATCGTATTATTAACGACATTAAATTTAATATCACTAGCGATAAAGGTATTTTTTATGGGCGTATATTTACCCACCAAAACAATGTGTTTGCCTAAAGTTAAATTTGGCTTTAAAAAGGCCCGATTAAAAATCCGCACATTAACATTTTTACCATCAATATGGCAAACAAAACTTAAAAAATTTAAGTTTCGCCGAATAAAACTAGCTTTCGGCACACTCCCAATTTCGCCTTCCACATAAACCGTTTCATTTTCTAAACAATCATTAAGCTTTTTAATATTTATTTGTAAATATTTATAAGGATAGTAGGTTAAAAGATCGGTAATAGTTGTTATTCCTACTTTCCGTAATAATTGGGCACTTTTAGGACCAATTCCTTTTAATTGTTCAATATTCATAATTCCTCCTAGCTGTTTTATTTGCGTGTGAAAATCCTTTAATCACCTACATTTATTATAACTTAAAATAAAAGATAAAAAAAGTTGCAAAAAATTGTTGACAAATGGCAACAAATCAGTTAGGATATAAATCACCAATTCACTGAAAGAAGGCGAATTGGTGCTAGTATCACACTAGTCAACCCCTTTTTATTCTTTAGGAGTCGCATTTGCGGCTCCACCTTTTTTTATAAAAAAAATGTTAGCTTTTTAACTAACATTTTTATTTGGCTAATTTTTTAACTTTGGGTGTTTCTTTTTCTTCTAATTTCTTAATAATTGCTTTTAAACTTTTAATAGTGCTTTTTTTAACATCTTGAGCTAATTCTTCTAATTTAGGTTTAGCACTAGCTACAGCCATATTAACTAATTCTGTTGTTTTAGTTTCAATTACTTTGGCTTTTTCTTGCGCAATTTTTAAAACTTTTTCCTTATCTAAATCTTTTAATTCGGCTTGGATTTCATCAATTTTCGCTAAAACGTTTTCTTTTACTTCCTTTACATCAACGTCTTGTGCTTTCTTAACTAATTCATCCATTTTCTTTTTTAATTCCTTGCGCGCTTCTTTACCAGATTTAGGTGCAAATAATAAACCTAAGCCTACGCCTATTGTTGCTCCAGTTAAAAATTTTCCCCAATTACCTTTCGCCATTTTCTGCCTCCTTTTCTATTTTTTTTCGATGCCATATCTTATGAAAAATATTGCTGGCAAATTCCACGATTTTATCCGTAATATTAGCAATTTTATCAGTCGTGAAATCAATTATATTAAATATGGAATTTAAAGATTCAACTTTTTCATTAACGTTATCAACTACTTTTTCCACTTTATTCATTGTTATTATAGTCTTTATTCCTAAAATTATACCAACGACTAAAAGGATTATTAATAGGATATAAACCATAAGTGGTAAAAAATTTAACCAAAATTCCATTATTCACCATCCTCTCTATTTTCATACATAGAATCAATTAAATCAAATAAATTATTTTCCGCCGTATCATCATCTTCCGGTGTTTTTTCTTCTTCTAATGCGACAGGTTCTTCCACTACTTCTTCTTTTACTTCGGGTTCTTCATCATTATCTAATTCTTTTTCTATCTCTTCATATTGTATGCGATTTTCTTCTTCTGGCGTGGATTTAAGATTAATAATTTCATCCGAAGTATCTTCTAATAGATCATCAATGGTTTTATCTTTTTTTAGTTTTTCTTCTTCTGGTTCGGTATATTTTACCGTGACGGTTTCTTCTTCGTAGTAATCTACCTTTGGTTCTTCCTTAACTTCTTTTGGTTCAAAGGCTTTCTTCCGTACTTGATCAAAGTCTAAATTTTCAATTTCATCATTTTTATCTTTAATATCTTCAATTCGATAGTCTTCATTTAATATTCCATAAACAGGCGAAATAATTGGTGATGGTTTAAATTTTTTCTTTTCCACCGTTTCCTTAACTTCGGTTCTTTCATAGCGACCATAATCGGTTCTTTTTTCCGTCTTTCTTTTTCGTTCATATTCAATTACATTAGGGCTTTTCGTTTGGGGCCGAACTAATAATGATGAAAATTCTTCTTCATCAAAATCTAAAAATGGGGAACGATGATCATTTTGATATAAATCTCTTTCACTAACATAATCATCAGGTTGACTAGGCTTAGCCGGCGTCGGATTTTTTTCCATCCGCGGCATTTCCTTAGTTACACTCGCAACCGGTTCTTCGATAACCTCATTTCTTGTTTCCTTAATCGGTTCCACTTTTTTTTCTTCTTTTGGTTTAGTTTCTACTTCTATTTCTTCTTCATCAAATAATATATCTTTGATTTTTCCAAAAAATCCCACGATTTTCACCTTCCTAGTTTAATAGATCGGTATCTGGTAGCACTTCTTCATCCTCTTCTTCGTAATAACCATCCGTTTGTAAATAGGTACTATCACTACTCGTCGTATTAAAAATGTTAAATTCTTCTTCCGTAAAATTTAAAACATCGTTACCAAAAAGATTGGCCACAATCTCATCATTATAGGTAACACTTTTTAAAATACTAATGCTAGTAAGTAAAGCGTCATTTATCTTATCTTTATCTACTATCACTTCTATTTTAGCATAATTATACATAATTTCAATCAAATATTTATTATTTTCTTGATTATTTATTTCGATATAACCAAATTTATCATCGTAACTTAAGGCGACAGAATAATAACAAGAACTACAAACTTCATAACTTTTTTTAATCTTTTTATTATAGCTTACGGCATCAATATATAAATAATAAGTTTCTTTACTATTAGTTAAAATTTCGTTAAAAAGCGTACTATCAGCCACACTCATACCCCGAGGTAAATAATATTTATAACCTGTTCGATAAATATTAGCTTTATGATCATAGGCTTTTAAAGTTTGGACTGTATCAGCAATAGTTAAATCTTTAACATTTGTACAGCCACATAATAAAAATAATATACCTAATCCTAATATTAACTTTTTCATTATTAATCTCGTATAATCAATCTTATAGAAATGTTTTAATTAATTCTATAATTGATTAACTCCTTTCTATTAATATTTTTGAAT
>CANQCH010000081.1 GCA_947589165.1 uncultured Bacilli bacterium | reverse complement strand
GCAATATAAGAAACAAAGGTCATTTGGATAAACCAAATACCTTTTTTAATTAAAATAAAAAAATGTCGGGTTATAAGATTTAAGTTAGGAATGTAAAGAGATAAGAAATAAAAATTCGAAAAATAGAAAAAGGATAATTAGCTTGTTGAGATATCCTTGTAGTGTGATAACTTAAAAAATAAAATAGAAAATACTAAAAATATAAATTTAGTATTTTTTAATTGAAAAAATTATGATAAGATAAAGATATGAAAATAGGGAGTGATTGTAGTGGAAGAAAACCAAGAAAAAGTTACGAATGAAGATAATAATGATTTTGCTAGAGAAGTAAAATCAAAAGGAACTTGGAAAACTATTTTAGTTATATTGGTTCTTTTAGTTTTAATCGGTGGCGGCTTAGCATATTACTTTTATATTTATGCAAATACAAATAAATATATTGATAAAATAAGTAATGATGTTGTTAGTTTTTTAGATAAAGAATTAAACTTTAATAAGGAAAAAGAAATTACGGGTAAAGATCTAGAATTAAAAGGTAATATTGATATTGAAAACTTAGGTAAATTTAATCTTGATACTAAACTTTCAACTAAAAGTGATGCAATGAATATAACTTTAGGTAATGATCAATTAGAAGCAACAATTTATAAAGAACTTTCGAAATTATATATTGAAGTGCCAGAAATATATAATGGCATTTTAGAATTACCAGTTGAAAGTGAAAATATTAACACTGATGTATTAAATATTAGTTATGCTAATATTAAAGATATGATTTTAGGATATGTTAAATATGGTTTTATGGCTTTAAAAGAAGGTAATAATGGTACTAAAATCAATGGTTTAATGGAAAAGCAATATATTATTGAATTAGATGAAACTAGTGCGGCGCAAGCTAATGCTAAATTTCAAAAATTAGTTGGAGAAGATGAAAGCATTAATGATATGTTAGGAGTAACTGATTCTAATTTCCAATTATTTTCGGAATTTAAATTAGTTATAACAGTTAATACTTTTACTAATAAAATTAAAGGATTAACTTATACTAATAAATATGGTAATAAATTAGAATTAGTTCAAGAAAAAGATAAATATATTTTAACTGATGAAAATAATGATCAAGTGGAAATTTATACCTTTGATGATGGCTTTAAAGTCGTTTATAATACGGAAGATGTTGATTTTCAATTATCGAGCACAGATAAAAACTTTGATTTAAGTGCGAAAGATGATAACTATTCTTTTGATATTAACTTAAAGGGAGTTAATGATAAAGAAACAGAATTTAATATAACCTTTAAATCTAAAGAAGATGAAATGACTTGGACTATTACTGGAAACACTTCTGAAGTATCAAATACAGAAACTAAAATTACATTAAATAGTAAGATTGAAGCTAATGGGGAAACAGTTAATATTAATTTAGATTTAAATATGCTTTTTGGTGATAATTTAGTAAAAACTGTGGATCATAGTAAAGTAAAAAGTATTGAAGATTTAACGGAAGAAGAACAATATAGCATCTTTGGTAAATTAGCAGGTATTTTCGAAAACTTTAATTTAGGTGACGATATATTATAGAAAGGGGTAAAAAATGAAAGAAGAAAAGAAAAATTCGGCTGTTGAGTTATGGCGTTATATATTTACAATCGCCATTGCAATTGGTCATTTAAATGCGATTGTCTGGAGCAAAGGTAATGTTGATTTATTATTTACCGGTTATAAATTTTTAGCTTTCTTTATGTTTTTATCTGGCTATTTCTTAATGGTTCATTATCAAAAAAATAAAAGAACTTTAAAAAAGGAAGAGGCATCAGTATCTGCATGGCAATATACAAAAAAAAGAATTAGTGCTTTATATCCCGCTTTATTTGGAGGCGTTTTATTTGCGTTTATTGTCCGGAATGTAATCGCCGAAACTAGTATGAATGAAATATTCTCGGTTTTTATGAATTCATTATTTGAATTTTTAGGTATTTCCCAATTGGGAATGAATACGATGACCTTATGGAATGAGCCTTTATGGTATATTTCAGCTTTATTTATTGTAGGTTATATCCTTTATTATTTAGTTAGTAAAAATGAAGATATTTTCCGTGTTATTGCTGTAATCTTTTTAGTTATTGTTTATGGTGGTTTAGGCTTATATGGTAGCGTTACGGATGCGCCTTTAAGTATTTTAGGTATTCCTAGTAATATAATTCGGTTAATGGCCGGGATGTGTGCCGGAATGGTAATGTATTATATTGTTAACTATTTTCAAAAGAAAAAATTTAACGAAAATATTACGATGATCTTTAGTGTCTTACATATTGGCCTAGCGGTAACGATCCTTTATATTTGGCTTCATGGTCCGAACATTAATGCTTCAATTTACGATTTACTTTTATTTATCTTTACGACTATTTTGTTAGTTAATAAAGATTATATTTCCGTTTTATATAACGATAGTGAAGTTCTTAATTGTTTAGGTCGGCTTTCTTTATATTATTTTGCTTGTCATATTGGCTTTATTTATCTTTTAGCTAATTTATTCCCTGAAATGACTTATGTTCCAAGTATTATTTTCAATATTGTCTTTAGTACCTGTTGGGCCTTTATTATGCTGTATTTTGATGAATATGTGATAACACCAATCTTTCGCGAAAGAAAGACGGCGCGTAATCCAAGACTAAAAAAGTAACGAAATAGAATAAATTTTTATTCTATTTTTTTGACATATAAAATGTAAAGTTATTAAATAAATAAGTCGATAGGCAAAATAACGTGTTAAGATTAAATTAGGAGGCTTAGATGAAAAACTTTGAAGTAATAAAAAATAATGTTATTGAAAGTTTTGCTAACAAAACGAAAAAAGATAAAATTGCTTATGCCATTAACGCTGGAGCTTATGGGTTAGGTGCTGTATCTTTAGAAATTTTAAAAAGATCTGGTAGTGTTGTTAGTGATGGGGCATATTCCACTTTATTTTATATTATGGAACCGGCTTTAAGTGTCGCTAGTTTAAGTGCCGGAATGGCTTTAGTTATGACCGCCATTGCCAAGAAAACTAAATATGAACAAATTAATGCCGATAATATATTACCGAACTTTGAAGACCATACTCGCGGAGGCCGCTAATGGATATAGAAAAAAAAGATATCATTGTCCTAAGTGATCAAAAAAATTATGTCGTAGTTAGTAAAATTAATTATGAACAAAACTTTTACTATTATATTGTCGACATTGATGATGTGGCGAATTTAAAGTTTGTTCAAGAAGTGGGCGAAGAATTAATTGAATTAAGAGATAAAGAATTAGTTACTAAGTTAATTCCTTTATTTACGCAAGATGCGATGGCTGATAGAGCTTAAAAAGAAGAAATCTTCTTTTTTTATTTTTTAGGAAAAAAAGTTGAATTTAAAACATATATTTGTTATAATAACGGCGAGTAAAAAAAGTTACTCCTTGCTTCAAGTGAAGCCAAAAGACCATAAGGAGGTGAAAAAAGATGACTACATATGAAATTATGTTTATTGTGAAGGCTACTTTAGAAGAAAGCGAAATTAAAAAAATCGCGGAAGATTTAAAGAAGTTAGTTAGTAATAAACAATCAAAAGTTATCGAAATGAATGAATTGGGACGGAAAAAACTAGCTTATCCAATTAATAAGGAATTAGGTGGGTTTTATTATGTTTTAAAAGTTGAAACAGATCACGAAACAATTAAAGAATTCGATCGAAAAGTATCACTTAATGAAAATGTTTTAAGACATTTAATTATTAAGTTGGAAAGTGAGTAAAAATGAATAAAGTTATATTAACGGGAAGATTAACTAGAGATCCCGAATCAAGAATGAGTCAAAGTAATGTCGAAATTGCCCGGTTTTCTTTAGCCTGCCAATGTGATTTTGTAAATAAGAATGGGGAAAGAGAAACCGAATTTATTAATTGTGTCGCTTTTAATAAATTAGCTGGGACAATTAATCGTTATTGTCATAAAGGTTCTTTAATTAGTATTACGGGCCGCATTCGCAATAGTAGCTATGATGCTCAAGATGGTTCTAAAAGATATACAACCGATGTTGTGGCGGAACAAATGGAATTCTTAGGTGCTAAAAATACTAATGGCGGTAGCTACGATAATGCGGATGTCGTAAGTGATAATAGTAATGCTTATTCACCTGATGCAAGTGCTAATATTGAAACAACTGATATTACGGAAGACCCTTATAAAGATTTTGGTGAAGAAGTTACGCTTAGTAGCGATGACTTACCATTTTAATTAAGGAGGAAAAATAATGGCTGAATTTTATCGTAAGAAAAAGAAAATATGTCAAATGTGTGCTGGTAAAAGCGTTGATTATAAAGATGTCATGATTATTAATAAATATATTAATGATAAAGGTAAAATTTTACCTCGGAGAATGACTGGCGCTTGCGCTAAACATCAAAGACATATTGCAAATCAAGTTAAATATGCAAGATTTATGGCTTTAATACCATTTGTAAAATAGTAACGAAAGTTACTTTTTTTATGGCTAAAATATAACTTAGTAACCCAAAAAATTAAAACTTTTGCCATGTTTTGTCGAAACGCTTGCATTCTTTTTTTAATTAACTAAAATATAGTCTTTGTTACTGGTTAGTAGTGCCTACCAAAATTTATCCGAGTAGTTTTTCTAAAGGGGGTTTTATACTCGCTT
>CANQCH010000080.1 GCA_947589165.1 uncultured Bacilli bacterium | reverse complement strand
GGTAAGGTTGAACGAAGTCATCGAAAGGATAATGAACGGTTTTATAATTGCCATCGCTTTTATTCATTGGAAGATGCTAATAAGCAGTTGCAAATTTACTTAAGAGAATATAATAATTTTCCCATGCAACCGCTTGAATGGAAATCTCCCAATGAAAAGCTTCGTGATTATTTTAACAAGTTAAAATAATCTATAGTTGGTTTGTCGTGACTTTGTCACTTTTGTTTGACAAACCTACATTTTATTTAAAAAGGCATTTTAAAATTTCCATTAGACATTTTTTTCATCATGTCTTTCATCATATTAAATTGATTTAATAACCGGTTTACTTCTTCAACGGTTGTGCCACTTCCTTTAGCAATTCTTTGTTTTCGAGAGGCTTTAATGATTTCCGGTTTCCGTCTTTCTTCAGGAGTCATTGAACTAATCATCGCTTCTAAATGAGCAAATTGCTTTGGATCAACATTAACATTATTAAGCCCCATTTTGCGAGCTTGAGGTAACATTTTTAAAATATTTTCTAAAGGTCCTAATTTTTTAATTTGCCGTAAATTAGTAAGGAAATCTTCTAAATCGTATTTTCCTTTTTTCATTTTAGCGGCTTGCGCTTTGGCTTCTTCTTCATCAAAGACATCTTCAACTTTTTCCACGATACTTAAGATATCGCCCATATCTAAGATTCTTTCGGCCATCCGTTCAGGATAAAATTCTTTTAACCCATCTAATTTTTCACTATCACCGACAAATTTAATTGGAATATGAGTTAAATGTCTAACTGATAAAGCTACCCCACCTTTAGTATTACCATCTAATTTGGTTAAAATACAACCAGTTAAGGCTAAAGAATCATTAAATCCCGTGATAACATTAATCGCATCTTGCCCCATCGAACCATCAATAACTAATAGTTTTTCCTGAGGACTAACTAAGGCATCAAGATCTTTTAATTCTTGCATTAGAGCCACATCAATTTGTAATCTACCAGCTGTATCAATGATGATATAATCGTGATGGTTTTCTTTCGCATAGGCTAAAGCGGCTTGGGCAATTTCCGTCACTTTAGCTTTTTCTTGAGTAAATACGGGAATATCTAATTCTTTACCAATCGTTTCTAATTGGGCAATGGCAGCTGGCCGATATATGTCACAAGCAACTAGTAAAGGCTTTTTACTATGTTTTTTTCGTAAAAAGTTGGCTAATTTTCCGGCCGTAGTCGTTTTTCCTGAACCTTGTAAACCAACTAACATTAAAATAGTCGGATTTTTTGTCACTTCTAAAGGTACATAATCGCCACCAAGCAAAGCCACTAATTCATCTTTAACTAATTTGATGAATACTTCATCAGGTTTTAAACTTTTACCTACATCCATGGCTAAAGCTTTAGTTTTTACATCATTAATAAATTCTTTAACTACTTGATAGTTAACATCGGCTTCCAAAAGGGCAATCCGGATTTCCCGCATTGCATCAGCAATATTTTCTTCGGTAATTTTTCCCATACCCCGAATATTTTTTATCGCATTAGATAATCTATCGCCCATATATTCAAACATATTTAAGCCTTCTTTCTTGTAAATATTTTAACATGTTTCGTAATAAATTAACACCTTTTAAAATTTTTTACATCAATTTATCTTCTTTTTCCGCGATTTTGGTTTTTTCAATTTCTTTAAGTGATTTTTGAGGTGTCGGTAAATCTTCGGGCATTGTGCCACCTAATTTACTAATGGTCTCTCTAATTGCTTTTCCCACTTCATAATGGGTATTCGTTGCTTTTTCTTCACTTTTTTGGGTTTGTTTTTCAAGTAGTGCTTCTGTTTGGGTAATGCGAAAGATATTAGCTCCTAATTCGGCACTACTCATATTATCTAATATATCTTCCCGATATCTTAGACCTTTTCTTTTTGCAATATCATCCGCGGTTTCCCCATTATATAAACCTTTATACCCCGCATTAGTAAACTTATCAAAATTTTTTACGCCTTTTTCTTTAGCAATTTTGTATAATACTTTATTGCCATCTTTCGTTTGTTTTCGACGATATAATCTTTTTTCATCTTCACTTAATTTATTATATTCAAGCTCGGTTATTTCCATTTTACGAGTTTGAATAGCAAAATATGTTTGGCCTAAAGCGACATTTTCAAATTTGGGATTAGCATTTTGAACAATTAAATAGCAAGCGTAACGACTTAATTTATAATCAATAATTGATTTTGATGTTACCCCTGCTGCTACGATTTTGGGCTTTACTCCAAAATGGTAACTAATCTCATTATTACTTTGCGAGCAAGCAATTTGTGATTTTTCAATAACAGCAAAAAATAATCGCCATTCCTTATAACCTAATATTTTTTGCAATTCTCTAGCTGACCAATATTCATTACCTTGTTCATCAAAGTGTTTAATACTTTCAAAAATATTTTCTTGATATTCTTCTAAATTGTTTGGCATTTTTTCTAATTCTCCTTTACGTGTGAATTATATCTAAGTATCTTTTGTTTAGCAAATTGCATTTTTTAAAAAATTTAACGAAAATAGAGCCAAATTTGCCAAAAAATTGATGTAATTTCCTGCCAAAATAAAAATTTTGCATTTATTAAAAAAATAAAATATAATTATTCTAGGTGAGAATAAATGAAGTTAAAACCTTGGGTAAAAAAAGCATTATCTTTTATAATGATTGGTATTATTATTGGCATAATTGGTTTTGAGGTAGTTAAATATTTTCATAAAGATACCGAAAAAATTGATAATTCATTATTAAAAGAGCATAACATTGCCGAAAAATATGCTTCTAAAACTTTAGAATATGTTTTAAAAAATAACATTTATGAGGAAAAGTATTTAGATGAATATGCCCAAATTGAATTTAACGATGCCGCTAATTTTAAAGAAATATTGCTTACTTTTCTACCTAAAGGTTACCGAGGTGAAGAAATCAATTATTTATTTAATTTAAGTCAAACTAATCTCGATAAATTAAAAGAAAAGGATTATTTAGATCTTAAAAATTATTACCAAATAAAAAATTTTAACGTCGATAATTTCGAAAGATACAATGCTTATTATCAAAAAAATAGTAAGTATTCTTATGCTGATGTTGTAACCTACGTTAATATTAATTTAGATTTACCTGTTTATACTAATCCTGCCGAAGTAAGTGAACCAAACGATTTACTTGTTTTAGTTAATAAATATAATTGTTTACCTAAAAATTATAGTCCTAGTGATTTAACGAATGTAAATGGTACTTATGGTAGTGTTCCAATGCGGCGGGTTGCTAAAGAAGCTTTAGAAAAATTACAAAAAGCTGTCCAAAGTGAAGCTAATTTTGTTTTGCTACCTACGACAGCTTATCGAAATTATAGTTTTCAAAGTACTTTATATAATAATTATGTGGCTAAAGATGGTGTCGCTGCCGCGGATACTTATTCTGCGCGACCTGGTTGTAGTGAACATCAAACAGGACTTGCCATTGATTTAAAAAATCCGGCGACTAGTAGTGATATAAGGCTTACGGAAGAAAACTATGAATGGTTAAAAAATAATTCCTATCGGTTTGGTTTTATTATCCGTTTCCCTAAAGCTAAAGAATTTATTACGGGCTATCAAGAAGAAAATTGGCATATTCGTTATGTCGGCATGGATGCAGCCAAAACAATTTACGAAAATAATTTAACTTTAGAAGAATATGTTGATTTATATGTCAAAAAATACTAAGAGCCAGCTCTTAAGTCATATGATAACGGCCCGCTAAAAGCATTTGATAACTAACTAAAAGAATAAACATTTTATAGGCTTTATCTACTTTACAAAAACTATCTTTATATCTTTTATTTTCAGGTAAACCTTTTAAATAATAGAGAAAATGGGTCCGAATTTCTCTAACGGCTCTTTCTTCCCCTTTAACTTCAATTAATTTTTTTAAATGATTCCGCATCATATCGAATCTTTCTTTGACAGATATTGCTTGGGGTTCAATTCCTTTTTCGAGATAATCGATACATTCTTTTATAAGCCACGGATTACCTAATAAACCCCGCCCAATCATCACGGCCGTACAACCGGTTTCATCAAGCATTCTTTTAGCATCATAACAAGTGGTAACATCACCATTACCAATCACAGGAATCTTCACAGCTTCAACTACTTGTTTAATAATGTTCCAATCAGCTTTACCCGAATAACCTTGCGATCTCGTCCGCGCATGAATAGCAATTGCACTCGCCCCGGCTTGTTCACAAATTTTCGCTACTTCAACGGCATTAATATGGTCTGGATCCCAACCACTGCGAATTTTAACCGTGACTGGCACATGAACCGCCTTAACAACGGCGGCCACAATTTGACCAATTTTCGCCGGATCTTTTAATAAAGCACTCCCTGCTTGATTTTTAATGGCCACCTTAGGCACCGGACAACCCATATTAATATCAATGATATCGGGATGCATGTATTCTTCAACTTTTTGGGCCGCCGCGACAAAAGAATCAATATCACTGCCAAAAATTTGTTGACTAATTGGTCTTTCACTTTCATCCATTTTTAATAATTCAAAAGTTTTTTCGTTACCAAAAACAATGGCTTTATCACTGACCATTTCGCCCACGACTAAACAATTACCAAAACTTTTACAAATTTGGCGAAAAGTTGTATCGCTGATGCCCGCCATAGGAGCGACAACAATATTATGCGGTATTTCTACATTTCCAATTTTAAAACTCATATAATTAACGTTTCCCTACTTCCCGATTTAATTAAAAAGGCATTGGCATCATCCGTATCTAAATGAACTTCAAAATAACCATTATCGGTTACGATAACTTCTAATTCAATGATGCCTCTTTTACCTTGTTCAATCTTTAAATCAACTAAATCTTTATCTCTAAGACCTAATTCTAAAGCTTTCGCCGGATTCATATGCACATGCCGATTAGCA
>CANQCH010000079.1 GCA_947589165.1 uncultured Bacilli bacterium | reverse complement strand
CCAATTAATATTTGGGCATTTAAAGCCGTAATCGTATTTAAGCTAGAATCGACACTAGTTAAAATAATACTTATAGACGAACCAATTGTTAAAGCCGAAAAAGCCGCGATAATTCCTAACATCGGATTTCTTTTTCCATATAAAAATAGTAAGGCACTTAACGGAATAAAAATTAAATACGATAGATCACCAATCAAAGATGTTAATAAACAAATTAAAATTAAGACAAAGGTAACAGTTGTTTTTTTCGCCTTTTTCGTTAATAACGTAATAACCGTTTTTAAAAAGCCACTTTTTTCCATTAAACCAATGCCAAGTAAGATAATAATTAAATGACTTAACACGGCAAAATTAGCAAAGTTAGAAACGGTATTTGTAAAAATATATTTTAAGCCACTTAAACTTAACAGTGAATTAACGGCTTCGGTAGTAACACTATATTCTCCCGTTATAGAAGATACTTGATTATAAGTAGCTTGAACATTAAACCACGATAAAACCCCACTTAATACAATCACAATTAAGCTTAGTATTAAATATACCATCACGGGATGTAAACCAATTTTTTCTTTAACTTTCCGTCTTTTCAAGTTTAATCACCTTTTTTAACTTTCGCATAAATTCTAATCTATCTAACATTACTTCGCGACCACAGTTAGCACATTTGATTTTAATATCCACGCCATCGCGCGTAATGGTCCATAAATTAGTACCACAAGCATGTTGTTTTTTCATTATAACTTTATCATTTAATTTAAAGTCTTTATTCATTATTCATCCTCAATTTTAATATTTAATTGTTCGAATAATTTCGTTAATTCAGCTTCCCCATTAAAATATATTTCCATTTTATTTTTCGTAATCCGCACCTTTGATTTTAAAGCTTCACTGGCAATATTTTCATATAAACGATAATTATTTTCTTTTTTGATTTTATTTTTCTTTGGTAAAGTATCTTCCCCAGCAATTTTTTCTAAATCACGGACACTTATTTCTTCATTAATAACTTTATGCGCTAAACTGGTAATTTTCGCATCATCATCTAGTTTACTTAAAATACGAGCATGCGACATAGATAATTCTTTTTTTTCAACTAATTTTTTGACATCTTCGGGTAAGCGAAGTAAACCTAAAATATTCGTAACATAGCTTCGGGATTTACCCATTTTAGTCGCAAATTCTTCTTGCGTATAGCCTCTTAATTTTAAAATATTATTAATGGAAATGGCTTCATCAATCGGATTTAAATCTTCTCTTTGAATATTTTCAATTAAAGCTAGTTCCATCATTTCTTGATCCGTAAAATCTTTAATGATCGCCGGAATCGTCGTTAAACCGGCAATTTTAGCCGCCTTGGTTCTTCTTTCTCCCGCGACTAATTCATAACCTTTAATGCTTTTTTTCACAATAATTGGTTGTAATAAACCATATTCTTGAATTGATTTGGCTAATTCATTTAAGGTTTCCACATCAAAAGTTTTTCGCGGTTGATAAGGGTTACTACGAATTTCATCAATGTTAATTTCGACAACATTATTCGTATTTTCTTCCACGATATTTTGTTCAAATTTATCAAAATCAATGATGGTATTTGAAAATAATTGTTCTAGGCCTTTACCTAAAGCTTTCTTTTTATTCTCCATCGCGACTAATCACTTCCTTTGCTAAATTTATATACGCTTCTGTAGCTCTACTCGTAGGATCATATTCATTAATTGGTTTACCATGACTTGGGGCTTCCACTAATCTAACTAGCCGGGGAATAATGGTATTAAAAACTTTATCCCCAAAGTATTTACGAATATCTTCGATAACTTCTAAACCGATATTGGTCCGCCCATCTAACATGGTAAGTAGAACTCCTTCAATGCGTAAATTGGGATTCATATCATTTTGAATCGCAATAATGGTATTAAGTAAAAGAGCAATTCCATCTAAAGCATAAAATTCACATTGAACCGGAATAATTACGGAATCACTAGCTACCATGGCATTCATTGGTCCTAAACCTAATGATGGTTGACAATCTATAATAATATAATCATATTCATCTCTAACTTGATCTAAATGTTTTTTTAATTGCATATTTTGTTGAAAATTCTTATTTTCTAACATTTTACGAATAAATTCTACATCAATCCCGGCTAAATAAATAGTCGCCGGAATAATGCTTAAATTTTCAAAATCGGTTTTATAAATGGCACTATGAATATCACAATTATCAGTGATAAGTTGATAAACGTCATGGTCAAAATCATTGGCATTTAAACCTAAACCCGTCGTGGCATTACTTTGGGAATCCATATCAATTAATAGTACTTTTTTGCCTAATTTACCTAAAGCAGCAGCTAAATTAATACTCGTCGTGGTTTTACCAACACCACCTTTTTGATTTACCAAAGATATAATTTTAGCCATAACAAGCACCTCTTTTATAAACATTAGCTACTTAATATTTTATCATACATTTACCTATTATTGTAAAAAAAGTTAATGACTTTTATCATCATTAACTTTCTGTACTACATGTATAACCATTTTGTTCTAATTCTTTTGAAAATTCTTGTATATCTCTTTGATATTCTGTTAAATCTACTTTTTCATCTCGAAGATATGTAATAGTTAAATTTTCATCATCATAAGTCGGATCATTTACTTTTTCATGTGTTTTAAATCCTTCATAATTATCTTTTCCAGCGTATTTAATACGAGTAAAAAAGCTCCGCGACTGAACAATTCCTTCACTTACATCTATTTCATCTAAATTATAAATTTGATATTCTTCATTTTGACCAACAGTCATTATACAAGTTACAATTCCTGTATAATCTTCCCTAATAGTTTCCTTATCCTTATCATTATCATTACGATTATTACTATTTTCTTCAGTCGATTGTGTATTCTTTTCTAAATTATATTTTTTTTGTATTATTAAAATGATAACTAGCATTAAAATTATTAATAAAAATCCGATTATCATTATTTCAACAATTCTTTTTTTCTTTTCCATTTAAGCCTCTTAACCAAATTTATAATAATATTTAGCACTACATTGTCTTGTATCACTGCCGGAGCAACTTGATTCATTATAACCGCTTGAACAATTTGTCCATGATCCCCAGTGAGCTGCTGTATAACCGCTTTTACAATAATAACTTCCCCATGATTTACATGTTGTAGTTACCCATGATCGATATCTATACATATCGCATACACATCCTCCAGTAGATGAATTTGAATCAGAATGGCAATTAGCATACCACCAATCTTGTTCATCATGTTGCGTTCCAGATTTAGAACAATAACTAGAGCCTCCATATGCCTTAGCAACATAACCGGAATAGCTGTAATAGCCATTCCACCCTTTACAATCTCTAGTATAGCCACCTGAACATGAAGCGTCTATCCAACTACGAGTACAACTATTATACCAATTTTGGCCTGATATCGTAGCATTACAAGTAGTACTATTTCCCGCGTTATCTTCAACAATAAAGGTATTTACTCCAACATTTGTCGATGTTATTGTACTTTCATTAGTCTCTTCCCCATTACATGTTTTTATTCCTGATGGTCCACTATCTGTACAAGTTATTTTTAATGGAACACCATTTTCATATCTAGATTCACTACCATTATGCGTTACTGTACAACTTGGGACTTGTTTATCGATTTTACTTTTAAAGCATTTTTTGGCTGAGGTTGTTCCCGTTCCATTATGTCGACTCCAAAAACATACAGTTTCTTCGCCTTCACTATTATCAGTAACATTTTCACTACTGATGTTAGGATCACAACTATCTCCTGTTGTCCGACAATATTCCGTCGTAAATGAGCCTACTCCATCACTAGTTGTACTATTTACCGTTAAATCTTTATTAGTCCACTTACCATCTGGTACATCACCATCACTAGTTGTCCCCGTTACCGCGATGGTTGGGAAAGTATATTTAGTTCGGAATTTATCTTCATATTCTTCACTATAGTTTCCCCGGTTATTTAAAGCCCGAACCTTTATTTCATATTCGGTATCTGGATTTAAACCATCAAAGCTAAAGGTGCCATCTGTACTACTTTGCCAATCACTCCATACCCCATCTTTTTTAATTTGAAAGTCATATCTTAAAACATTTCCTTCTAGACTTTCGGCTTCAGCTTGGCCTGTTAATTCTCTATATTCATCATTATTTTTCGTTAAACTTTTTATTACTATTCCCGTATCAGTTACATAATATGGTTCTTCTTTGGTCCCTTTACCACTTTTTAAGATTACCGTTTCTTTTAAATACAAACTTAAACGAGCTTCATCGGATTTACTTTGAGGATTATAGCCTATTTTCCCTGTTTCTCCTATGGCATAATTATTACTTTCATTTAAGACTTTACCAAGAGTCCATTCTAAACCTTTATATAACCAATTATCGTTTGTTGCCTCATCATAACGATTACCAGGTAAGTTCCAATTCTTTGGTAAGGCTCCATACATATATTCATTTAAATACATAAGTCCCGTTTTACTTTTGTTAGTACTTTGGGCTGTTTCTAAAGTATAAGTTCCTATCGCATCTTTTTCTAAAACGTCTTTACTTATCCCACTCGTATACCATTCTTTATTTACCACCATGTTTTGCCATTTACTTTCATAGCCTTTTAAGATATTTTCATTTGTTGTTATACCATTATTGGTACTTTTATTACCTGTTACTTTTATGATTTTTATTTGTCCTTTAAAGACACCGATTATTCGGTACATATTGGCATCTGGGCATGGTTCTGTATCCGTGCCAAAACAGATATAGTTATTTGGGTCTTTCCCGGCATAACGATACGAATCATCTCCGGCTTCTTTTTCTCCATTTCCTGAGTCTATTCCATCGCCATCATGATGATAGATTCCTCCATTTTCATTATTTTCAATATTATAATTATCACTTATACATTCACCCATGATTTGTCCTTGGCAGGTTTCGCCAATGCCAAGGCTTGTTTCCGTATTCGCTTTATTTATATCTAGTTTCAAGGT
>CANQCH010000078.1 GCA_947589165.1 uncultured Bacilli bacterium | reverse complement strand
ATTGCCATGAACACCTAAATAGATGTATAATAGTTTTAACTAAAGTATCCATAATAACAAAAGGAGTTGAATGTTTATGGAAAGCCAAAAAGAAAACAAAAGAAAGGCTATCGTCTTACTCGTTGTAGCTCTTATAGCCATTGTTGCCATGATCGCCGGAGCCACATATGCTTACTTTCAAGCTCAACAAGGTACGGGCCAAAGTAGTGATGTTAATGTTACAACAGGAACAACAGATAACTTAAACTTTAATATATCAGATTTAGATGTAACTAGAACTGATATAGTAGATGAAGATCAAAATGAGGAAGTACCAATAATTATAAATGCTGGTATGGAAAATTTTACTGATAAAGATACTAGTTTAGGTGATGGAGTAACAGCCACAGCTACCTTAATAGCTAATGATGCGACAAACGAAGCCGAAGAAAATTATTATGTTTATTTAAATATAACGAAAAATGAATTACAATATTCAAGTTATAAAAGAAAAGAACCATTAGATCCAGATACCGATAATAAAAATACCTTAGTATTTAAAAATGAAGAAGAAAAAAGTAAAACTGATTTAAGTGAATATAGTCCAATACCCGAATTATATTTAACAATTAAGAAAAATGGAATGGAAATAACATCAGGGGTAACAATCAAAGATACAGAATTAACTCATGTAACAGAAATATTAGTGGATCCAAATAATGTTGATGACCCAACAAATAAAACTTTAGGTGGATTTGATATAACTGAAGCAAAAGGATTAATTAAAATAGAAGATCAACAAACAATAAGCGTAGTAGAGGGAACAGAGAAAAACACTACAATAGATACATGGGAAATAATCGTAACCTTCATGAATTTAGAAACCGATCAAAACTTAAATACCGGTAAAACATTAACAGGTAAAGTAATAATTCAAAAGGAAGAATATGTACCAACTTTAGCGGAATTATGCGCAGGCGAAAAAGCATCAGAATGTTTTACTAAAAATTATAAAAAAGATAAAGCAATAATTTATCATAATACTGCAGCAGCATTAGAAGATGGAATTCAAAATCAAGATAAGATAGCAGGAGATGATTCCTATCGTTATAGTGGTAGCAATGATATAGTACATAATTATGTTTGTTTTGGCCCTGCATGTTCAAATGAAGGAACAGATCCGAACTATAAAAACTTATATCGAATCATAGGCTTTTTCAAAAATGAAGATAGTGGTCAATATGAAATGAAAATAATCAAAGCCGATGCCGCAACAAAAGATGATTTAGGGGATCAAATAGATCCAGATGGTAGCGCCTACTATGGAATTGATGATGCAACAAATCCAGCATATTATAAAGGAAAACTTAAAAATTATGGTTCTTATCGCTGGAATAGCACAGATAATGCTCACTTAACATATAACGATAGTACCAATACAAATATGTGGAAAGATAGTAACTTAAATATCAAGAATTTAAATGAAAAATTTTATAATACAATAGATTCAACATATAAAAGCATGGTAGTAGAACATAAATGGAAAGTAGGGGGAACATGGAATACAGGAGATGCCAAATCAGTATACGATTATGAACTAGGAGATAATAAATTAAAGAGTGATAGTAAAAATTGTTACACACAAGATGAATCAATAGTTAAGGACCAAACAGCAAGAGAATGTAATTTAGAAAATGACTTAACATATAAAGACGAAGTAGGCTTAATGTATATTTCAGTTTATATGTATGGAACATTACCAGAATATTGGAGTGAAACAGCAGTTAATTATGAACAAGACGATGTAAAAAAGAATGATTGGTTATATTTAGGTATCTACGAATGGACAATTTCTCGGAATTCGAGCAGTGGCAATTACGCGCGGTTTGTGCGCAGCTCGGGCGGTCCGGACCTCAGCTATAGCGTCTTTAGCAACAACGGCGTGCGGCCTGTCCTATATCTCACATCTGACGTGAAAATAATCAGTGGCTCTGGGACGGATAGTGACCCATTCAAGCTTTCTTTGTAAAAAAGTAATAATTAAATGGAATTTCTAATTAAAAAAGACGTATAATTGATAGCGAAATAAATGTTGCAACGGAAGATTTGTTGTGTTATAATCATTTTGACCCAAAAAGGTATGTAATCCGCTGAAGTACTCATGATTACAGGTAAAAATTTAAAAGAAAGGAATGAAGTACATGGCCAATCTTGTGGAAAAGATTGATGCGAAGCATATTCGCCAAGATATTCCGGAAATTCGCGTCGGCGATACGGTTAAAGTTGATGTTTGGGTAAAAGAAGGAAAAAAAGAAAGAATTCAATCCTTTGAGGGCTTAGTTATTGCGCAAAAAGGATCAGGGGTATCACGCACTGTTTCAGTTCGGAAAAAAAGTGGTACAGTTGGGATAACTCGGATTTTTCCTATTAATGCACCAACAATTGATAGTATTACCGTAGTTAAAAAAGGTAAAGTTAGACGTGCTAAACTTAACTTTATTAAAAAGATGCGGAAGGAATATAAAGTTAAGGAAAGAAATTAATTCTTTCCTTTCTTTTTTTACGAAAGGAATAAAAATGAAATTTATTAAAGAGATATATCCGTATGTTATTATTGTTCTCGTTGTTATTTTAATTCGAACCTTTATTGCTACGCCAGTTCGCGTTGATGGGGATAGTATGAAAAATAACTTATTAGATGGGCAAATTTTAATATTATCTAAATTAAGTAAAATTGATCGTTACGATATTATTGTTTTAAAAGAAGCGGACGAAGAAAAAATTATTAAACGGGTATATGGCTTACCCGGGGAAACGATTCAAATTAAACATAATAAAATTTACATTAATGATGAAGTTATTGCGGATGAATTTGGCGTTGGGGAAACAAGCGATTATGCAGAGATTAAACTGGGAGATGATGAATATTTCGTTTTAGGGGATAACCGGGAAATCAGTAAAGATAGTCGATCTATTGGACCTATTAAAGAAAAAAATATTAAAGGGGAAGCTGTTTTTCGAATTTTTCCGTTTACTAAAATTGGTAGTATTTAAAGAACGTTTAGGGAAAAAGGCGTTCTTTTTTTTGTTAAATTAAAAGTAAAGTATGTTATAATAATGCAAATAGGAAAATGGAGTAAAGAGTGGCGGCATCTAAAAACTAAAAAACTTTTTAAAATTATTAACGAATTTTGGCAAATAAAAGAACGAGGAAAATTATAATTTTATGTTATAGTACTAAAAAAAACAACAAAGGAGATGAGATAATGAAAAAATTAGAAGAACAAAATAATTTAATAATCTATAAAAATAGTGATGGAAATATAATAGTAGATGCTATATTTAAAGATGAAACTTTATGGCTTACCCAAAAAGGAATGGCCAAAGTTTTCGATGTTGGCGTTTCGGCAATTTCAAAACATTTGAAAAACATATTTGCTGAAGAAGAACTAAATGAAAGTATGGTTGTTTCCAAAATGGAAAATACCACTCAACATGGAGCAATTAAAGATAAAACACAAATAAATGAGGTTAAGATTTATAACCTTGATGCTATCATTGCCGTGGGTTATCGCGTTAATTCTAAAAAAGCAACTGAATTTAGAATATGGGCAACTAAAATACTTAAAGAATATATGATAAAAGGTTTTGCTTTAAATGATGAAAGATTTATAAATGGAAATAAGTTTAGCACGCAATATTTTGATGAATTATTAGAAAGAATTAAAGCTATTAGAGTAAGTGAAAGAATGGCTTATCAAAAAATTACTGATTTATTCATTGCCACATCATCCGATTACAATCCCAAAACTGAAGAAGCGTACACCTTTTTTAAAATTGTGCAAAACAAATTGCATTACGCGATAAGCGGACATACTGCTGCGGAATTAATTTATACAAGAGCTAACGCTAATAAAGATAATATGGGACTTACAAATTGGAAAAATAGTCCGGATGGCTTAATATATAAATATGATGTTTCAATAGCTAAAAACTATTTAACTCTTCGAAGAGTTGAATAAGTTAAATCGCCTAACAATAGCCTTTTTAGATTATGCAGAAGATATGGCCTATGAACACACAGTGATGACAATGAATGATTGGATAAATGCAACAGATAAATTATTAAAATTTAGAGAAAAAAATATTTTAACTCATTCTGGTAAAATCACTCATAAAGAAGCAGTTGCTAAAGCTTAAGAGCGAATATATGAAAAATATAGAGTTATTCAAGATCAAAAATATATATCTTCGATGGATGAATTTTATAAGAAATATCTTGAAGAAAATAAGAATAGTGGTGATTCAAATAGTGCTAAAAATTTTGAAGAAGAGCATTAGAAGGATAAATTTGGATATATTAGGCTAAAAAAAATTATGAAAGGAAGTGACATATATGGTAAAAAAACAAGAAAGTAAGATCGTAAATAATAAATATACTGAAAATACTTTTGAAAGTATAAAACACTTAGATGACTATGGAAATGAATATTGGTATGCGCGGGAATTACAAAAAGCATTGGACTATAAAGATTGGCGAAATTTTGAAAAAGTAATAGATAAAGCAATTATATCAGCCAAAAATAGTTTTTCAAATAGCGAAGATTGGGTTGTTGAAGTCAACAAGCCAATAAAAACTGGTAAAGGAAAAGAAGAAATTATTAAAGATTATAAATTGTTCAGATATATATGCTATCTTATAGTGCAAAACGCTGATCCAAACAAAGAAGTTGTTGCTTTAGGGCAAACTTACTTTGCTATTCAAACCAGAAAGCAGGAAATTACAGAACAAGAGTATGACGCTTTATCAGATGATGAAAAAAGGTTTTATCAAAGAAAGTTGACCAGGCAAGGTAACTATACACTTCAAAAAGTTGCTTTATCGGCTGGGGTTAAAAATATGGCAGAATTTCATAATGCTGGTTATCGCGGATTATATAATGGAGAAACCGCGGATGATATTTTTAAAAGAAAGAAATTACGTTATAGAGAAGATATATTAGATAATATGAATGAAGATGAATTAATAGCTAATTTATTTAGAATAAATCAAACCAAACAAAGACTA